>DAOTWU010000270.1:0-5946 GCA_034435735.1 Anaerolineae bacterium
CCCTATGGCATGGACCCTGAAAAGTGGCGCCAGATGCAGGCCGAAGAAGAGGCCAAAAAACAAGCCGCCCTGCAAGCTAAGGAACAACAAGCCCAACCAGAGCCACAGCCTGAACCGGAGCCACAAGCGCCGCCACAACCCGCTGTCGAAGCCGAGCCACAGGCAGAATTACCGTTGTTCGATGATGCCAATGAAACAGAGACGGTCTCTGCAGATTTAGACTGGCTGGAGAGCCTTGGCGAAGAAAGCGCGGCAGATGTTGGCGAAATAGACCTCGCCGAACTGGATGCAGGGTTACAAGAGCTTGAAATTGAGGGACTAGGCGATGATGTGGCCGACCCTATGGACTGGCTGGAAAATCTCGCTAAGGGTGAAGAGACTGGCCTCGATTTACCAGACTTTGAAGCTGAAGCAGAAACAGCCGATGCCGATGCAGAGGTTGTCAGCCCACTAGAGAGTGGTGATAACCCGATTGAATGGCTGGAATCACTGGCACGACGGCAAGGCGCTGATGACGAAGAATTGATGACTGAAGGCGGTCTAGATGTGCCTCTGCCTGCTGATGTGCAGCCAGATGGCCCCGGCTATGCTGATTATTCAGTTGATGATGAAATCGCGGAGGCTGTTGGCGATGACCATTTACCCGATGCCGAGCTAGATGATTTAGATGCAGGGTACGACTTGGCCGAATTAGAAGACCTTGAAGACCCTGAAGCTTGGCTAGAATCCTTAGCAGCGGGTGGCGCGGTTGTCGATACCACTGACGATAGCAGTGCCGATGAGGAAGAAGATGAATCTGTCCTCGCAGACCCGAAAGTCGCCAATGTTATCAGCGCACTGGATGAAGGTAAAGATGTCGCGCCAGATGAAATTCGGGGCATGATGGAATCGCTATTTGACAAAGCGGCATCGCGCACCGACGTTGAAGATTGGCTTGAAGAAGATGAAGAAGCCTATGACCCCGATGCGCCAGCCGTGCCAATTGAATTGCCGGATTGGCTCACCGAGCAAGTTGGGCCACCACCGGAGGATGTAGCTGCTGAAGAAGTGAAAAGCGATGTCTTGAATGAGACTATCGAAACACCGCCGGATGCGGTCGATATGCCTGATTGGCTTACAGAAACCGGCGATGTGGATATTGAAGACATCTTCGCTGATGTGGAGGCAGAAGCTGACGAGGTCGCCGCTACTGTTGCCGATGATGATGACCCGTGGGTAGAAGCCTTCCGTGCAGAGCGGGAAAAGCCGGATGAGCTAGAACGTTGGTATGCCGAAAAAGCTAAAGAGCTTACGGGCGAAGAGCCTGCACCAGCTGCCAGCGCAGCAGCTACACCAGCGCCCCCTGTCACTTTAGAAGAAGCAGAGTTGCCAGAAGAAGACTATCTAGCCGCGGGTGAAGAGCAACCATTACCAGATTGGTTGGCTAAAGCGGCGGCAGAAACACCACAACCAGCTGCACCAGAGCCAGCCGCTGTTGAAACACCCGCCGTTGAAACGCCCGCTGTAGCTGAAGCCACACCAGTCGAAGATATGCCCGATTGGCTGGCAGATAGTGCGCCTGAAGCGACAGAAGACATGCCCGACTGGTTGCAGGTGGACGATAGTGCCGACGAAGAAGTGCCGGATTGGTTGCAAGAGGCAGATATTGAGCCGGAAGAAGTGCCTGACTGGCTTAAAGAAACACTGGACACCAGCGAGCAGGAAACGGTATCTCCAGAACCTGCGGCGCCACAAACTCAACCAAAACCAGCAGCGGTGTCATCTAAAGCCATATCACCCGCGCCAACGCCAGCCATCAACATTGATGTGGCTGCAACATTAAAAGATGCGCGCGATAAGTTCAAAGCAGGCGATATTGAAGGCTGTTTGCAAGCCTACGAGATGATTATACGCGCTAATGCGGAACTAGAAGCCGTAGCCAAAGACCTCACGGATATTGCTGGCGATAAAGACTATAAAGAAAATCCAGCAATTTACCGTGTCTTGGGCGATACGTTAATGCGTATGGGACGCTTGCAGGAAGCATTGCAGACTTATCAGCGTGCGCTCAATTTGCTATAATCCAGCACATAGACCGAAACTGAGCGCAAACGGGTCTACTCAAGGCCCGTTTGTCATGTATGGCGCTATCAAAAGGATGTGAAACGTGGAACGCGAACGTACACTAATCATTGTTAAGCCGGATGCAGTGCAACGTGGCCTCACTGGTGAAATTATCAAGCGTTTTGAGCAACGTGGCCTGCGCATTATCGGCATGAAATTCATGCAGGTATCGCGCGAACTAGCAGAAAAGCACTACGATGTTCATCGCGAACGTCCTTTCTTTAACGCACTAGTGGACTACATCACTTCCTCGCCGGTGGTTGTCCTGGCTTTAGACGGCACGAACGCAGTACAAGCCGCCCGCAACACCATTGGTTCAACTAATCCTTCAGAGTCTGCGGCGGGTACTATTCGCGGCGATTTTGGTTTGGAAATTGGTCGCAACCTCGTTCATGGGTCCGATAGCCCGGAAAATGGGCAAAAAGAAGTCGCCCTGTGGTTTGATGAATCTGAGCTAGTCGACTGGGGCCGTGTTGTAGACCCGTGGCTTTATGAGTAATCTCTAGTGAGAAGAAGACGGCGCTCATTGTTTAGAGCGCCGTTTTTATAACACCTTATTGAATGCTGAGCATGATATTGCCCTCTTGCATCCATAAATCTTCTAGGCGATAGTATTCGCGCTGCTCTTCAAGGAATAAGTGCACCACCACATGGGAATAATCTAAGAGCATCCAACCACTATGCGGCGTTCCTTCCGTTGAAAAGGGAACTACGCCAAATTTTTCTTTCACTTCTTCGCGCACAGTATCAGAAAGCGCTTTGAGTTGGCGCTCATTAGTCGCGTTGGCAATGATGAAAAAATCGGCGACTATGGTATCCGGTCGCAAATCTAAGAGCAAAATATCTTCTGCCTTTTTATCCTCGACCGTATCCACAATAAAGCGAGCTAATGCTAAAGTGTCCAGAGTTACAATCCTCCTACTTCCATACATCGGGTTTGGCTGAATTGTATCACAAACCCTTCGCTGTTGATAACGCCCTGCTCAAAATCGCCCTATGTTGAAGTGTTTGGGGCGCTGTGCTATGATGCACGCCGCAGTTTCAGTGGAGCGCAAATCGATGAACGAACGGCAATTAGAATTTACCGCCTTTGTGCCTGGCCAACGATTGGATAAATTGCTGGTGGAACATTTGCCAGATATTTCACGGGCACAAATTCAGACGCTTATCAAAGCTGGCGCTGTTTTGGTTGATGGGCAACCAGCAAAACCCGGCATTAAGCTTAAAGGTGGGGAGCAGATACTCGTCACCCTAGTTGAGCAGGATGAAGAAACACCCATAACGCCTGAAAGCATTGACCTCACCGTCGTATATGAAGATGAGGTATTGGCGGTAATCGATAAGCCCGCCGGTATGGTTGTTCATCCAGCAGCAGGTAATGAAAGCGGCACGCTAGTGAATGCAATTCTAGCGCGCTGGCCACAAATCGCCGAGATGAATGACCCTGATAAGCGTATGGGGCTTGTACATCGCCTAGACAAGGGCACAAGCGGGTTAATCGTTATCGCCAAAACATCAGAAGCGCTTCAAGAGCTAATGCGCCAATTTCAAGAGCGGGAAGTCGATAAAACCTATATCGCATTACTAGAACGAACACCGCCCACAGCAACAGGGCGCATCGAAGCACCAATTGCCCGTGACCCGAAGCAACGTAAACGGATGGCGGTGCAGCGAGATGGCAAACCTGCTATTACAGAATACACGGTGATTGATGATGATTTCCGTGATGGACAAGCACTGGTAGAAGTGAAGCTGCTCACCGGACGCACACACCAAATCAGGGTGCATATGGCCTTCATTGGCTGTCCAGTTGTGGGTGATACAGTCTATGGTTTTCGCAAACAACGTATCAAGATGAAGCGGCAATTTTTACACGCTGCTCAATTATGTTTCACGCACCCGATAACGGGCGAACGCTTATGTGTTGAGTCTGAGCTACCATCAGGATTGCAAAATATCCTGAGTAAGCTGCGATAAGCGAACGAGACTGCTATAATGGTTGAATGCGTCTCGTGGAAAAATAGCACAGGCGGTACAATACAACCTGTTAATTCGGCATATTAAATGAGGGATGTGGCATGCGCGAAGTCACTATCGCCACCGTCCAGATGAAACCCAAGCTGGGCGAGGCTGAAGATAATCTAGTTGCGATGTCGGAATGGATTTCTAAGATTGCATCGCAGCAAAAAGTGGATTTAATTGTTTTTCCGGAACTCATTACAAGCGGAAACGAATTAGGTGTCCGCTTTACAGAAATAGCCCAACGTGTACCTGGGCCAACCATTAACCTTTTAGCTCAACGCGCTAATGAATACGGTATCTATATCGCTTTCGGCATGGTGACCAAAGAGCGGGTAGAGAGCGTGCTCTATAACTCTTCGGTGCTGGTGGGGCCAGAGGGCGAACTCATCGAGGTATATAACAAAATCCATCTACGTGGTGAAGAGCGGATGGCCTTCCGTGAAGGGTATAAGCTCCCTATAGCGGAAACCGAAATCGGCAATATCGGCATGATGATTGGTTATGACCTCGCCTATCCTGAAGTAGCGCGCAGTCTAGCGTTAGAGGGCGCGGAAATTTTGTGTGTCATGGCCAACTGGGAAGCCGCGCAAATTGATGAGTGGAAAACTTATCTGCGCGCCCGCGCCTATGAAAACTCGCTCTTTGTTGTTGGGGCAAATCGTGTCGGAGAAGATGTAACGCTGAACTTCGGTGGGGAGAGCATGATTGTAGGGCCACGTGGCCAAATTTATGCGTCATTGGCAGAAGAAACTGACCCCGAAACAGGCGCGCCATTAGAAGGTTTTGCTGTAGCCCGCATCGACCTTGACGATGTTCGCAAAAACCGTGAGGAATACCAGTTCATTCAAACACGGCAACCAGCGGTCTACCGTTCCATTGTGCGCAAGTATTAAGCAACACCCTTATAGAACAAGGATACCAACGCGATGGCTTCGGCTGTCGCGTTTTTGCGTCAACCGGTTGCTGCACTTTCAACAGCGCGGGTGCCGGTGGTGTCGCGGGCATAAAAGGCTATCCAATCTTTCAGATATTCATAGCCCGGCTTGACATCAAAGTACACCCAACCGATATTACGAATAACCGAGCCGTCAGCCGCATTCAAGTCAATCCAGTAGCATGTACCTTTGTATGGGCAGGTATAAGTGCGGCTCGTTACCGTGAGATTCGTCATATCGACAGCTTCTGGGCGGAAATACCATTGCCCTTCTACAATTTGTACTGCGCCATTCAATGCCCCTTGCGCAATAACTGTATCGCGGGTGGCGTCTTTTATTATGAACATACGTACGCCTCGTTATCCATCCTCAAGATAGGTTTAGTATAGCCTGTATTTCTTAAAAATGTATAAGCTACAGCAGAGAAGCGATTAAAAACCAGCGCCCTGAATTTGGCGGATATAGGCACGCACACCAATAAACAGCGCGGAAGCAGGCAACCAACCAAACCCATAAAGCGTGAAACTGAAAACAAGCACGGTGAGTTGATTTGTATCTTGTGTACCCAGAATAGGGAGATGATAAGCCGCCGCGAAAATAGTCAGAAAAAAGGCGAGCGCAATAACACCCCAGCGCAATGGCAATGGCTTAGGCGGCAGCGTGGTAGCAGCATAGAATGGGCGGCGGGTTTCACGACGAAACCACAGCATGGCAATGCACATTGCAAGCAGCACCACCATAATTGACCACATATCGGCGGGTATGAGGTTTTGTGCCAACCGTAGCAAGAAAAACACGCCAAGAGCAGCACAAACTAACATAAGCGCAGGCACTGGCAATACCAGTGAGGGTGCTTGTACTTCACCAAACGCGCTTCGGGAAAATA
>DAOTWU010000271.1:0-4088 GCA_034435735.1 Anaerolineae bacterium
TTCGAATCAATGCCTGAATAACCACATTGTGTATATCTGCGTCTTCATTTTGATTTTCTAAAATAGTAATAAGCGGATCAACTGCTTGTTCAGATCCTAACTCTCCTAAAGCATTAGCAGCCAGAGAGCGTAGTAGATTGTCTTCTTGTTTTTGTTTGAGAGTTGTAATGAGTGGCTTTGTCGCCCGTCTATCTCTTAATTTCCCTAAAGCATAAACAGCACTATATCGCACGTCACTATCCGCATCCTGTAGGGCGGCGATAAGGGGTTGAACGGCGCGTTTATCTCCCAACCGGCCTAAGGCATCGGCGGCAAAGCTACGTACTAAACTGTTTTCATATTTATTTTTGAGAATAGAAATAAGGTATGGTACTGCTCGTCTATCTCTTAATTCACCTAAAGCTTCTACTGCACTACTACGAATCTTCTCACTTCTATTACCATTTTTAAGTATGTTAACAAATAATTTAAACACGCTACTATCTCTAATTGCTCCTAAGATTTCAAGAATGAGAACATAAACTCTCTCATTCTTCTCATCAAGATGTTTAATAAGTTGTTTTAATGCTAAACTTCCTAAATTAACTAAAGCATGAGCAGCAGTATAGCGAACTTCCTCATCTTCATTGTTGAGAGCTTCAATAAGGGGTAATACAGCTCGTTTATCTTTTATTTTTCCTAAAGCTTCTACTACGTTATGTCGTATATGGGTATCTTCATAGCTGAGAGTTTCAATAAGGGGTAATACAGCTCGTTTATCACATAATTCACCTAAAGCTTTGGCGGTCCAGTAGCGCACGGCATTATCCTCAGCTTTATCTTGAAGAATAGTAATAAGTGGGGCTAAAGCCGCTTCACCCAATTCGCCTAAAGCTCTGGCGGCACTACTGCAAACTTCACCATCCTCATCACGTAAGGCGACGATAAGGGGTTGAACGGCGCGTTTATCGCCCAATTTCCCTAAGGCCTCGGCGGCACTATATCGCACCCATTCATTTTCATCGTGTAGGGCAGCGATGAGGGGTTGAACGGCGCGTTTATCGCCCAATTCCCCTAAGGCCTCGGCGGCACTGCTGCGCACCCATTTATCTTCATTAGCGTTATTTAGTATATCAATTAATAATTTTAATGTTTGTTTACTTCTGAATTTCCCTAATATTGAAATAGCACCTGCACGTAGTATATTATCATCTAGTCTTTCTTGAAGTGTGCCAATGGCTAGGTCAAAAATTTGTTTGCTTTGAAATTTTCCTAAAGCCTCAGCAGCCTGGTAGCGAATTTCATCATCTTCTTTTTTATTATAGAGTATGCCAAGAAGTTGTTTTGTTGTACGGGAATCACTCAATTTTCCCACTGCTATAACAGCACGTCGTTTCAACTCAAAATCTTTGCTATTAAGGCCATTAATAATATAAGGGTAAGCGAAGGTATCCCGTAGCAGAGAGTGGAGGAAGCTATAGCTGCCGTCTTGATTTCCATGCATGAGATGTAGGTCACAGGCTAATTGGCACAATCGCCCGATTTTACTTTTTTGTATATAACCAATAAAGTCATCTATTAATAATACATTGTCTGTAACACCTTCAAAAAAGTTGCGTCTACCCCAAAGGTTATTCATAGCCACTTGGCCGAGGACTTGCCAGATTTGCTCTAGGCTGAAGGGCATGGTTGTGCCTTGTGCCGCCCGTCGCTCTTTTTCATACTTATACACTTTCTCTACATAGCGCGTGAAAATGGCGTCGCGCAATTCGCCCGCACTCAAATCGCCTAAGGCTTTGGCCTCTTGCGGCGCATCGCGGAAGCCGAAGGCGATTAGGCTCAAAAATAGCGGCCTGCGGCAATTCTCTAACAGCGCTTCATCGTCGAAAACCGTCGCCTGCAATTCGGGGTAATGCTGTAGATAGGCGCGGATGTCGTCATCAGTCAGCGGCTTCAGCTCTACCGCGCCAATGTCTTCAAACTTCTGGCCAATCGCTTCATAATCGCGCACGCGGCAGGTGATGAGCACTTCATCGCCCTGCTCAATCAGGGGTTGGAGCTGCTGCATGAAGCGGGCGCGCGGGTCATAGCTGCCTGCTTCTGGCTTTTTGGGGTCAATGGGGCGGCTGCTGCCCAGTTCGTCGAGGCCGTCGAGGATGAGCACCGCTTCGCCGTGTTCGATATAGCGGGTGATGTTCTCTGGCAGGCGATAAAGCGCGCCGAGCCATTGGGCGATGGGGGTGTCTTCATCTGATGGCCATTGGGCGATGTTGGCATAAAATGGCATCTTGTTGGTGGCGTCGGCAATGTAGGCGGCAATCAGGTCTTGGGCGTGACGCAGCAGCATGGTGGTCTTGCCCGCGCCTGGCTCACCGAGTAGCAATAGCTGCCCTTCGTATTCATCCCAGGCCGCTTCAATGGACATGGACTGTTGGCCGGTGTCGTCGAGGCCGTGCACGGTGCGGATGATGAAGGTGCTATCGTCACGCACGACGGCGTCCGCCCGTTGTTTCAGTTGCGTATCGATATACTGGACGCTATCAACCACATGCTGGAAAGAGCGGCCCAGCTGATGGCGGGCGCGCGCTAGGTGCAAGTAATAATCCTGCCAGCCGCGGGCTTCGTCAACGGAAACATACTGCCTGCGGTGGACGGTGTCGTAAAATTCAGCGTAGTCTGGATTGACCGCACCAACTTCTTCAACCAGCACGGGCACAATGGGCTTCTTGAACTCAATAGCCCAGTTCCATTCCTTGCGGCAATAATCCGATTGGATACTGCCCGGTGTAATGAGGAAGAAGAAGACGGCGGATTCTTCAATCGCGCTGCGGATGCGCGTTTCCCACTCGGCGCCGGCGCGGTTACCGTGCTTATCGAGGTAGGCGCGTTTGAGCTGAGTTTTGAGCTGCTGGGCGGCGTTTTCGGCATCGTCATGGCTGTAGCTGATAAAGGCATCGTAGGGCATGGGCGGCCTCTTCTGTGGGATAAAAGAACGCTATTGCCCTTAATACTAAAACCTATTAGGCGAAAGTGCAATTTTTCGCGGGGAGATGGCTCTTGAAGGCGAACGAAGGGGAGGCGGTATAATCGGGGTGTTAGGCTTGGATAAGAGGAGTGAGAAGATGGAACTGACGCCCGAAAGCCGCGCACTGTTCGACAGCTTGCGCCAGCAGGGGCTGGTTAACCGCCACATTCGCCCGATGAAGGACAATCCCGCGATGGTGTATATCAGCACACTGAGCAGCGAGCGGTCGCGGCAGGTGATGCTGGAGAGCTTGGATATTGCCGCCAGCTTGTTGACCGACGGGCGGGTGAAGAACGCGCTGGAGATAGAGTGGCGACTGCTGCGCTATCCCCATATGGCGGCGTTGCGCGCGTTGTTGGTGGAGCGCTATAGCCCGTCAACGGTCAACCGCATTTTGTCGGCGCTGCGGGGGGTGCTCAAGGCGGCGTGGCGGCTGGGGCAGATGACTTCTGAAGAGTATTACCGCACGCGCGATGTGCAAAATGTGCGCAACGAGGTGCTGCCAGCGGGGCGAGAGCTGGGCGAGGGCGAGATTATGGCGCTGGTGGCGGCTTGTAAGCGCGATAAGACGGCGGCGGGCGTGCGCGATGCGGCGTTGCTGGCGCTGCTGTGTGCCTGTGGCTTGCGGCGGGCGGAGGTGGTGGCGCTGGATGTGGACGATTATAACGCGGAGGACGGGCAGCTGAAGATACGGCGTGGCAAGGGGCGCAAGCAGCGGACGGTGTATGTGCATGGCGGGGCGGCGCGGGCGTTGGGGGCGTGGCTGGCCTTGCACCCAGACGAGACGCAGGCGCTGTTTTTGCCAGTGAACAAGGGCGGGAATATTGGCAAGCGGCGCATCACCAGCCAAGCGGTCTATAACATGCTGAAGAAGCGGGCGAAAGAGGCGGGGGTAGATGCGTTTTCGCCCCATGATTTGCGGCGGACGTTCGTCAGTAATTTGCTGGCGCGGGGGGCAGATGTGGCGATTGTGGCGCAGTTGGCGGGGCACAGCGATGTGAACGTGACGGCGCGTTATGACCGCCGCCCAGAAGAGGCCAAACGCCAAGCCGCCAGCCTGCTGCACTTCCCATATTAGTGGGGG
>DAOTWU010000272.1:0-2543 GCA_034435735.1 Anaerolineae bacterium
GCGCGGGGCGCTTTGTCGCCAAGCTTGCAGCGTCACCCGAACTTGGTCTTCTAGTTTATCGGGGAAGTTGGGCAATCCCATCTCCCAACCACAAGCGGCAATTTCTTCATTCACCCGCGATTCCATGTTCACCTGCTCATCCGCAAAAACGCCCTGCAAGTTCATCCAGTGGACACCATGATAGAAACGGCCATAGCGATGGGCGTATTCCACCGCCAACTGCGTTTTACCCACGCCCCCAATGCCAGAGGCAGCCGCGGCGGGGGTGATGGCGGCGGCGTTGGCGGCGTTGGTGGCACCACCGTTGCCGTTAGCGTTGAAGAGTGATTGCGCCAGTTGCTTCAGTTCCTCCTCCCGCCCGACGAAGTTGGGATTTTCGCCATGCTGCATCCGCGAACCAGGGGGAATGAGGCCGCGTTCGGGCAGGGTGTCGGGCGCGGGCAGTGGTGGTGGTCGGTAAGCTGGCGGCGCGCCATACTCATCAACCAACGCCTGGTATACCAGCATGGATAACCTATCTGGCGTGGTGAAAAAGCCCACCACGCGATCATTTTTCAGCCGTCGCTTAAAGGCCGCCAGCTTTTCAGCATTTTCGGGGTCGGCTTTGTCCTTGAGTTTTTTCAACTGCGCTTTGATGAACGGGTTATCAGGCTCTTCATCATCCACAACAAAAATTAAGCGCGGTTTGCCCAGTTCCAGCGCCTTTTCATATTCCATTTCAGTGATAGAAATGTTGTTAGGATTGCGCGGGTCTTCGGGTATCCAACCATAGCGATAGGCGACGATAACCAGATAGCCATCGCCTTCCTCTACCCATTGCAGAGACTTGTCGATAGCGTCGCGAGGACTGGCAGAAGCGCGCCCCATGACTACGGCGCGCGCGCCATAGCGTTCAATCGCCTCTTTAGCCGCCTCAACATAGGGGCCGCCTAAATCGGCACGGGTGCTGCTAATCATGATGGAATTGAGTTTTGGCATATAAATAACCTCCAAGAGGTGCTGTGATAGCTACAACTATAACCGTATCACTAATATGGAGCAAACGGGGGAGGATTAGGCCATGCCAGATGCGGACATTCATTTTGTATAATAGCCCCCGTGAGTTCATTTTCTGGATAAGGCAAATCCCGTGCGCATTCCTGTTATCGCTACTAGCTTGATGATTTTCGCCATGATACTGACCGCCTGTAGTGGTGGAGAGCAACCCGCGCCCATTACCGTCGCAGTGGATGCCCACACACCAACTGCGCCGCGCTATACGGCCACGGCGTCATTCACCCCGCCGCCCACCGCCACAGCCACGCCGACACATACGCCGACATTCACGCCAACGGCCACCCATACGGCGACAGCGCCCCCTACCGCCACCCACACGCCAACGGCGACGGCGACGCCCACCGCCAGCCCAACACTGACGCCCTCGCAAACGCCAACACCGCCGCTGATGACGCTCACGCCCGCGCTGGGATTGCTCGCGCCAACGCCCGCCCGTCGCTTCATCCCTGCCGCGCTTTCACCCGCAGAGGGCTGGTCTTGCGATGATTTCCCCTGTGAAGACGACATCGCGGGCTTCTTACAGCGCATACAAGTGCCGCCCGGTTATGAGCTGGCGCACTATGGCAAACTGCCGGGGCAACCCCAGCAAATCACCTTTGGGCCAGATGGCCGCCTCTATGCCACGGTATTGCTCAACGGCAGCCGCAATGGCGCGGTCTACGCCCTCAATCCCGATGGCAGCAGCGAAGCCTATAGCCAGATGTTTGTCTCTCCGGTGGGGTTGGCCTTCCAGCCAGGAACAAACGTGTTGTATGTCACATCGCGCCTTTCAGAGCTGGAAGGTGGAGCACTATGGCGCATTCCCGCCCCCGGTGTGCCCGCCGAGTTAGTTCTGGGGGATTTGCCCTGTTGCTTCAGCCTGATTGATAACCAGCCCAACGGCATCACTTTCGGCCCAGATGGTTATCTCTATTTGGCGATAGGTGCGCTAACCGACCACGCCGAGCCGCCCAATCCAGAAGTTGCGCCCTATGCCGAGCTGCACCCGCTAGAAGCGGCTATTCTGCGCATTCACCCTCATACGGGCGAGGTGGAAGTTTATGCGCGTGGTCTGCGCAACCCCTTTGACCTGGACTTTGATACGCGCGGCAGATTTTACGCCACTGATAGTGGCCTCATCACTGGCCCCGGTGACCGCCTGCTGCATATCATCCCCGGCGGGCACTATGGTTGGCCTTACTATGGCGCGCGCGGCTGTGATACCTGCCCGACCAGCCCGCCACAGTTGGACATCCAGCCAGATTTTGTCGCCTTCCCAGATTTCAGCCTGCCGCGCGGTCTGGTGGTCTATAAGGGCACACAATTCCCATCAGATATGTTTGATAACCTGTTTGTCGTCTTGTGGAATGGCACCGATTACGCCCAGCGCGTCGTCCGTATTGACCCGCAAGACCCGCGTTTGGCTTATGAAGAATATACGCCAGAACCCTTCGTTACTGGCCTCATCCGCCCAATTGATGCCGCCGTTGCGCCCGATGGCAGTTTAA
>DAOTWU010000273.1:0-9487 GCA_034435735.1 Anaerolineae bacterium
CTGCTGGTGGCTTGAGCGCGCTGGTGTATATCGGGATGGCATGGCTGTTACACATTGGCGAGCTGCGCTGGATGATTGGTTTAGTCCGCCGTAAGTTGGGGGGATGAGGTAAGATTTAGTATATACTTGATTGAGTCATCATATGAGGATGAACATTATGCCACCTGTAAGGAAAATACGTATCAAAGGGTTTAAGTCGATACGTGAGCTAGAGCTAGAACTGCGCAATTTGAATGTCTTGATAGGTGCGAATGGTGCTGGTAAGAGCAATTTTATCAGCATGTTTACACTGTTACATGAAGTATTGGCACAGCGTTTGGGGTATTATGTAGCTCAGCAAGGTGGAGCAAGCCGATTACTATATTTTGGGCGTAAACGTACTCAAGAAATAGCAGTGAGAATAGAGTTTGAGGCCGAAAAAACACTGCAAAATATGTATGAATTGCGCCTTACACCTGATGCTACAGATGGTCTGTTTTTCTCTTTGGAAAAATATCATTTTTGGGATCGATCAAGATATACTAAGCCCTGGGAGTCTGAGTATAGCGGCCATAAAGAAGCGCATTTGATTGATGTCATGGAAAACGATAAGATAGCACGGTACATTGTAAAAGCTATTCAGAACTGGCGAGTTTACCAATTTCACGATACTGGTGCTAATGCGCGGATGAAGCAGACCGGGTATTTATACGATAATGAAGTTTTACATTCTGATGCTGCCAACCTTGCTGCGTTTTTATATCGCTTGCGGGCACAATACCCAGATAATTATCGTAGTGTTGTAGAAACAATCAAGCTTGTTGCCCCTTTTTTTGGTGATTTTGTGTTACGACCAATTCCCCCACAACAAGAATATATTCGTTTGGAATGGCAAGAGTTAGGTTCAGATGAGATATTCAGTGCGTCGATGTTGTCTGATGGGACATTGCGCTTTATTTGCCTAGCAACTTTATTACTTCAACCCAATTTACCGGAAACAATCATCATTGATGAACCGGAGTTAGGCTTACATCCTTTCGCTTTGGTTGTTTTGGCGGATATGTTGCGGAGCATCGCACAAGATAAACAAGTTATTATTTCAACACAATCTGTCCCATTGGTTAATCAATTTACACCAGAGGATGTTATTGTTGTTGATCGAGAAGATGACCAGTCAGTATTTAAGCGCCTACATGAAGAAGATTATGAAAATTGGTTAGATGATTATGGTTTAGGCGATTTATGGGAGAAAAATGTACTAGGGGGGCGGCCTTAGATGGGAACAATTGGGGCTTTAGTTGAAGGACAAACAGAGGAGCAGTTCATCAAAATAGTTCTCGCCCCTTTTCTACAACGTCGCAATATTTTCGTCGAACCGATTGTTATAAAAACTAAAGTGACTAAACAAGGCAAGCACTTCAAGGGTGGGATAAATTCCTATGCACAGGTGGAGCGTGATTTGCGAAAATTACCACCTAAAAAATATTCGTATGTAACAACAATGTTTGATGTATATCAATTACCAGAAGATTTTCCTGGCTATAAAGAAGCGCAACGTTACCGTCAATCCCCTCATAAATATGTAGAAGTTTTAGAGCGCGAATTCGCTAAAGACATCGATAGAGAACGTTTCATTCCCTATTTATCTTTGCATGAGTTTGAAGCCTTACTTTTTGCGGCGCCGGAGCAAATTATAGATAGATTATCTGGTATTGATGCTGCAAAAATTGAAAAAATAGTAGAGCAATTTCCCACTCCTGAAGACATTAATCACGATGCCCCGCCATCTAAGCGGTTAGCTGCACTTTATAGGTCTTATGGGAAAGTACGTCATGGTATTATGATTGTTAAGGAGGTAGGGATAGAACGTTTGCGTGCTACATGTCCTCATTTTAATCAATGGGTGAACCAATTAGAGACGATTTAGCCCCCAGCGTTGACAACATCCACCAACCCCGCCGCGGCTTCGTCACTATAGGCGCCGTCGGCACGCCATAAGATTTCGCCATTTTCATCTAGCAACAGGGCGACGATGGTCTCGCGGTCTGCGATGTTGAGCGCACTGAGAAATGCGTCTATATCTTCCAGATAGGCCAAAAGAGAGACATCGCGCAGCGTCTCATCGGGTATCAGCAAAGTGAGGCCAGCCAGGACGAATAAACGGACGGTGGGGTCAATATCGGGCAACACCGAGAGGCTGTAATAGGCAAAATCGGGGCGCTGTTCGGCCAGTGCTTGCGCCTGTGGTAGCCATTCCTGTGCCTCTAATAGCTGGTCTTCGGTGAAAGCGATGACCATGAAGTTCAGCTTACCGCCGAAGTCATCTGGCAAAATGCGCGGCTCGCCATTGAGGTTGAGGCCGCGTATCTGTGGGAAGCGCAGGCAGTCACCGCTATCATCAGCAATGCAGTGACGCAGCCCGACATCTGAAGACGGTGGGGCGAGGACGCGCAGGGTGACTATCCCGCTGAAAATAAGCACACCAGCAATAACGATTATCCCCAACCAAAAACGCCGCGTACGGAAAAATGCCATCGCTATACCCTTCATGCCAGATTAAACCGCCGCCTATTATACGGTTGTCTGCTGCAATATCCTATATCAACTGCAGGCAGGTGTCGGACGGTGCGGGAAATGGGTTTTGTGCTTATAATGGGCGTTGGAAGATATTGGCATACGCTTCACTTTCTTCCCCCACTTGAACATACATATGGAGGCCTATCTCATGATGAATAGAAACCCTGCCCGCTGGGTGTTGCTGGTGCTTTTCTTGTTGGCAGTAGCGGCTTTACCAGCAGTGGCGCAGGATAGTGGCGATGATGAACTGCCAGAGCTATCGGAAGTTTTCAGCGATGGCAATTTGCAGTTTCACTATCCTGAAGATTGGGTGATTATCCCTGAAGTGCTAGAAAACGGGAACGTGGTGGTGCAGTTTGGCAGCAACCAAGCCGCAATTGATGAGAATATCATCCCAGCTGGCGAAGTATTCGGCATTATCATCACGTTGGATAACCCAACTGCCGTGACCGATATTGATGTAGTTGGGCCAGCGATGCAGGGGCTAGTACAACAGGCCTTTGGTATCGAGCTTTCCGATGTAGAGACGAAAGCCATTGGCGAAGATGAGCGCGCTGTCGCGGTGGCCACTTGGGAAGAACCTGCTGGCGATGGCGCGATGTACGCTTGGGCGGCGGATGAACAGACCGCCGTGATTGTGCTGTATGTGGTAGCCGGAGGCGAACGGCGCGCGATGTCGCCGCTGCTAGAGTGGTTTATTGCTGATATGGCGGCTGGCGAAGTCATCGCCTCAATTACTGATGCGGTTGAGGATGTTAGCGATTCACAGGATGGCGTTATATCGCCCGAAGGCACCATTGCCGGCTATTATTTTGTTTTGCCCGATGATTGGGTGACGCTAGATGTGCCAGAAGAGATGGGCGATACCAACATGGCCTTTGCCAGTGATGAGGAAATTGGCGAAGAGCTGCAGGTCTTGCTAGACGATGGTGATGATCAAACTACGGTTTCCGTCTCTGAGGGCAAAGCGGCGTTATTGACCATTTTCTTGGCGCTGCCAGAAGGGTTCAGCCTGACTGAAGAGGATTTCGTAACCATGTTCGGCACACCGCCCCAAATTCCCGATATGGAAATTGGGGAGAGCGAACTGGTGACGATCGGCGATTATCCGGTATTGCGCGCCCCATTCCAAAGTGAAGAGAGCGATGGGTGGTTATATACCGTGCTGCTGAATGAGAGCAGTGTGCTCAATATGTTGCTGTATAGCGCTGTCGGTGAGCGCGATGACTGGCAGGAAATGGCAGAGGCCTTTATCGCCAGCCTGACGCTTGAGCCGCCAGAGGAGAGCGAATAAAAACAGCCAAATGGTCGCCCAGATGGACGCCATTGAGTAAAACATTTGTGCTATATTCTGCATGACGGTGTGATGCCGCATGCAGCTTAACAACCGCCGCCTCGCCATGTGGTGAACCTACGGGTGCACGATGTGGCGGGGCGCGCGTTTATAAACAAAGGCGACAGATGCGGGCGCTGTAGCGGCGGCGCCCGTTTTTATCTTCCCAAACGCATATCTATTCACAATCGCCATAGAGTAGAAAGGAGCGCTATGGCGACATTAGCTTTATGTGCGGTGAAGGCGCTGGATGCCAAACAGGGGCGCGTGGGGGGCTATCTGGTGGTCTGGGGTAGTCCGCAGACGCGCGATTTGCACGGCGAATACTTCACCCCCGAAACCGATTTGGGGCTAGATTGGTATGAGCACCGCCCGGTGCTTTACCATCATGGGCTAGATAGCGCCCTCAAGTCGGCAGTGATTGGCGTATTAGACCGCTTGCAGGTTGATGAAGTCGGCCTGTGGGCAGAGGCACAGCTGGACTTGCGCGGTCAATATGCCCAAACAATTCTCTCGCTGGTGGAGCGCGGTTTGCTCAGTTGGTCTTCTGGTAGCTTACCGCATTTGGTCGATGTGGCGGACGATGGGCGTATTGTGCGCTGGCCTATCGTCGAAGGAAGCCTGACCCCCACCCCTGCCGAACCACGCCATACCGATGTGCAGACCATCAAGAGCGCTTATACCGCGCTGGGGCTGGACATCGCGCGCTTACAACTAGACCGATTCCCCCAACATGACCAACAGACGAAAGGAACGCCCATGAGCGATAATCTGACCGTCCGCAAGCAACTGCCGGCGGCAGTGAAAGAGGCGCTACCACATATTAGTGTCGGCAGCCCATATGACAACCTGGACGCCCTCGACCTGCTGCATGGCTATGTGCTGTTGCGCGCCACTAAGAGCTTCCATGGCGTCAGCGAGCGCTATGCCAACGCCCTCGCCCACAAAGTTCGCCAAAGCGGGCTGACGGCGATTAAGGCTGATGAACTGAGCTATAGCACCCAAGCGGGCTTTGGCGATGAGTGGGTGCCGGATTTGTGGAGCGCAGAGATGTGGCGGCGCGCGCGGCAAGATAACGTAGTGTTGCCGCTCTTCCGTGCGCTAGAGATGCCCTCTAACCCGTTTGAAGTGCCCATCGAAGGCGCAGACCCAACGGTCTACTATGTGCCAGAGACGGCCAACGAAGCGCATCTGACATTGGCCAGCGGCAACCCCATCCCCGATAGCAAAATTGGCAGCGGCAAGGTGCAATTGGCGGCGAAGAAGCTGGCGCTACGGGTGGGCTTCAGTGCGGAGTTGGTGGAAGATGCCATCGTGCCCGTACTCAGCATTTACCGCGAACAAGCGATGCGCGCTATCACCGATAGCATTGACCATGTGCTGTTGAATGGCGATAGCAACACCGCTGCGACGGGCAATATCAACAGCGATCACCAAGCGCCCGATAGTAACGCCCGTTATTTAGCGTTTGATGGCCTGCGCAAGTTGCCGCTGGTGACCAACACCGCCAACAAGGTGGATATGAGCAACCTCGCGCCGACTTTGGCCAAACTGCGCCAGGCGCGTTTCGCGATGGCCGCCCGTTATGCCGCGCGCCCGTCGGATTTGGCGTGGGTAGTGGATGGCGGGACGTATGCGGCGCTGCTCAATTTGCCAGAGTTTTTGACGATGGATAAAGCTGGCGCCCATGCTACCGCGCAAACGGGGCAAATTGGCTTCATGGATGGCATTCCCGTATTCATCAGCGCCGAGATGCCGCTCACTGAAGCGGATGGCAAGGTGGGGTTAGGGCCTAATGACCGTGGGCAAGCGCTATGTGTCTATCGCCCTGGCTGGTTGGTGGGTTATCGTCGCCGCATCGCGGTCAATGTGGACTACATTCCCTACTATGATAGCTACCAACTGACAGCGACAGTGCGGCTAGCGTTTGCGCGCTTCGACGATGATGTAAGCGCGGCACTGTATAACATCGCGGTGTAATCACAACGGGCGCGGGGGATACGAATACCCCTGTGCCCCCTACACAATTAGCCAAGATTTGCTATTATGGCTATAATGATATTGGAACAAATTTTCAGGTTTTATGGATAGAAAAGAAGCATTACAGCAATTAAATCAGCTCATCAACCAAGATCTTTTCACACTCGCTCAACAATATGGCGTGACGGTATGGAAAGAAACAGAACGCGGTCAGCGGCAAAATAAAGGTTGGGCAGGCCATGTTATTGAGCGCTTTTTGGGGCTGCCATTGAACTCAGCACAATCGCCGAATTTTGGCTCATGGGAACTCAAAGTCGTGCCACTGAAGTATCTTCAAAGTGGGCGGCTAGTCGCTAAAGAGACAATGGCCATCACCATGATCGATCCTGTTGAAGTGATGAACACGCCTTTTGAAGAGAGCCATGTATATCGTAAGTTGCGCCGTGCTGTGGTTGTTGCCCGTATTGATGAAGGGCGTGGTGCTCAACAGTCGTTAGTTTATAATGTGAGTTCCTTTGATTTGAATGATGCTGTTTTCGAGCAAGTGAAAGCCGATTATGAAGAAGTGCAGCATGTGCTTAGAACTCGTGGCTTCGACTATCTAACTGGTCGCATGGGGATGTTAATCCAACCACGCACGAAAGGCGCAGGGCATGGCAGCAAATCGAGAGCTTTTTACGCCCGTAAATCATTGGTAGAGTATATCGTTGGTCTAAGACAAAGCCCGTTTAATGAATAATGTGACATTAACCCCGCCACTGAAATGGGCAGGCGGCAAGCGTTGGCTAGTCCCTCAATTGAAAAAACTCTGGTTGGGGCATGAAACCCGCCGTTTAGTTGAACCGTTTTGTGGCGGATTGGCTGTTGCATTGGGGCTACAGCCCGAAAAAGCGTTATTGAACGACATAAATCCTCATTTAATCAACTTTTATCGCTGGTTACAGCGGGGTATTCAAAGCTGGTTGATTCCCGAAGATTATGACAAAGAGCGCTACTACGGGTATCGCCGTCGTTTCAATGAACTTATCCGTTTGGGGCAGGCTGATACAGAAGAAGCTGCGGTATTGTTCTATTATCTAAATCGCAGCGGCTATAATGGTTTATGCCGCTTCAATAAAAAGGGATACTATAACGTGCCATTTGGTCGTTATAAACAGGTCAACTATTTATCTACAGAAGATTTTGAAGCATACCCCTCGCTTATGAAAAACTGGATTTTTTCATGTGGTGATTTTGATATATTAACATTAGAGCAAGATGATTTCATTTATGCCGATCCTCCCTATGATGTGGAGTTTACCCAATATTCTGCTGGTGGTTTCACATGGGAAGATCAGCAACGCTTGGCCGAATGGTTGACAGATCATCCTGGGCCTGTGGTGCTCTCCAACCAAGCAACGCCCCGTATTGTTGATTTATACCTTGCGTTGGGTTATGAATTACGCTTTTTAGATGCGCCGAGACGTATCAGCTGCAATGGCGATCGCACACCGGCAAAAGAAGTCTTAGCCCTGCGCAATATTGAGCACATAGAAGTTCCATCTGCCCCCGCACAGCTCGATTTGTTTTAACCTCTCCCAAAACTTGACAGAATTTCATTTTAGATTAAACTTGATGTTGGGGATGACAACATTATTAATGGATGTGCTTATGTCGTACACAATGCGCTGGATTTATGAGCACAGAATTATTTATGTTCGCCTTTATGAGACCTTGACGACAGAAGAACTCGCCCTTTATGGCAAAGACCTGGCGGCGCTACTCAATGCTGCCCCAGAGCCGCCGGTGCATATTCTCCTCGATGATACAGACCTCAAGCAGTTCCCCCGCCATGTCACCGATTTCCGCCCTATTATGGGGCTGATGCGTCACCCCAAAATTGGCTGGTTGGTGGCTTATGGCAACCCGAACCCGCTCGCCCATTATGTCAGCCAGATTGTCAGCAAAGTCGCGCGGTTGCGCTATAAACGAGTGGATAGCAAACGCGAAGCGCTGAAGTTTTTGGCGCATATCACCAATTTGGACTATACCACACTGATGAGCGCTGCCCGCTGAACAAAAGAAAACGGCTCGCTGTGGGGGGATAAGCGAGCCGCTCATTTTATAAACAGGCCGGGAATAAAGGGTGGTCTGTGTGGAGGTGAGGTCTAAGGGTGGCTTATTCCCGGTCCTCTTTCATTCCGGCGTGGGTGGGATGTAAGTTCTCAATGGTGGTGGTGATAAGGTGCTTGCATTTCGCCGGAATGTCCATCAACTATGTTAGGATGTTACATTAGGTCGTTACCTGCCAATCGTGTTTGATGTTCAATGCGTTCAATTCATCAACGATAAAGGATGCTTCGATGTTGGCAGATTTCAGGTAGGCGTTTGCCATGTCATGGTTGCCATTCAGGGCTTCGGCCAGGCTGGCCATTAAATCGGCCATAGCGGTGAGCAGGCAGGTGCGTGCGCCATGAGCGAAGCTGGGCGCCCACTCATTTTCAACGGCTTCATAGGCTTTGAGCAGGCTCTCTTGTAACCAGTGCAGTTCACGCCGTCCCAATGTGCTGACGTTGGGCAGACGTAACATCTGCGGGAAGATGCCAATGCGTGACTGTAAACGATTCCACCATGCTTGCACGGCATCAACTTCGGTATTTGGACTGAGGTTGTTGTAATTTGTGTTGCCGGTCACTGTTGTGTCGCTCATTAACATGGTCGCGTTCCTTTATCCTGCTGACCTAGCAACACTATAACATTGAGGAAGAATTAATGTCAACAGAGAAGAATTAAGATTCTGCCAGTTTTCATATTTTCTTCATAAATGTAACAGGATTGTAACGCTAGCGAGATTAAGGGCGTGGCCTATTTGCCATTGACCAGCAACTTATGCAGCGTGGGGTCTTGCTTTTTGAGGAAATCTAGCGCCTCTGTTAACGTATCCATTGAGCGGTAGCGTGCCCGATATGACCGCGCTACAACATCGTTGATATAGCTTTGGGGATAGGCTGGGCCAAAGAGGATTGTCCACCGCTTTTTGGGGTGCGCCATGACGGATTGGAAGATGTTGCGTACTTCCATTAAGTTCCCTTCGCGGCTGGTTTGTTCGGTGATGTCCACCAACACATCGACATACTGGGCGGTGCTGGCATCCAGAAGTTCCAGCTCTCGTTGACAAGAACCGCGTAAATCAGCCAGCGTCACCGCGCCACTATAGTGTGCGATGATGATACGATTTTCTAAATACCATTCTGTTGTTTGTGGCACGCTTTATACCTGTGAAAAAACTTAAACCATTTAACTACCCCAAAAGATAGCATAACATATGAATGTAAAATTTGTAATAGGAGAATTATGGGAGAACCTCTCGGAGTTTTGGGTCAATTTCTATAAGATAGTTGATTGCCGCTTCCAATGTATCGAACGTGCGGTACTTACTCCGCCGTAGGCGCGCGACGGCAGAAATCGCCAGCCGCTCCATGAAATCGCCCGTTCGGCCATATTCCAGCGTCCAGCCCTTCTTCGGGTGCTCTAGCACGGGATTGAGGATGCGCGCCAATGTCATAAAGTCTGTTGGGTGTGATGTTTGCTGTGTGGCGTCAATTAGCACATGCACCGTTTCATGGGGGCTGCTCTCAA
>DAOTWU010000274.1:0-4212 GCA_034435735.1 Anaerolineae bacterium
AAATGCGGCAAAAATCCAAATCGCCTCTGTTCGTACCACTAGGGCGCGATGTGGCTGGTGAGCCTATCGGTGTTGACTTAGCCGGTATGCCGCACTTACTTATTGCTGGAACAACAGGGTCTGGCAAATCGGTAGCTATTGCAACTATTGCTTCGGCACTAATTCTAGATAATACGCCTGACCGCGTACAAATGGTAATGCTAGACCCCAAAATGGTGGAACTCAGTCGCTTTAATGGCCTCCCCCACCTTATAGGGCCAGTTGAAACAGATATTGAGCGAATTATCGGCGTTTTGCGCTGGTGCACGCGTGAAATGGACCGCCGTTATAAATTACTAGAAGAACATGCAGCCCGTAACATCGAAATTTTCAATGAACGTATGGGGCAGCGACGGCGTGGCGGTGAATACTTGCCGTATATTGTCATTATGATTGACGAAATCGGCGACCTGATGATGCAAAAACCAGAAGAAACGGAAAAAACCGTTACCCGTCTAGCGCAAATGGCGCGCGCTGTGGGTATGCACTTGATTGTAGCAACTCAGCGCCCTAGTGTTGACGTTATCACTGGTCTAATTAAAGCCAACTTCCCCTCTCGTATCTCCTTTGCTGTCGCTTCTGGTGTTGATTCGCGCGTCATTCTAGACACTGTCGGCGCGGAAACACTATTAGGTAAAGGCGATATGCTATATCTTGCGCCAGATGCCAGTGGGCCAAAACGTCTGCAGGGGTGCTTCATCTCGGATGATGAAGTTCGGGCACTAGTAGACCACTGGAAACGGTGGAAAGAGAAACAAATAGCCGCAGGTAAGCTAAAAGAAGAGCGTATTGCGCCATGGGAGCGTGGTTTAACGCGTCGCGAATTCCTAGCAGAAACAGACCCCATGCTAGAAGAAGCTATTGAATTGGTTGTAGAAGAGCGGGAAGCTTCGGCCTCATTAATTCAGCGTAAGCTTGGTTTGGGCTATCCCCGTGCTGCCAGGTTGATGGACTTACTAGAGCAATTAGGTGTCATTGGCGATGCAGTTGCTGGTGGTCGAAGCCGCAAAGTGCTCATTGAACCCGGCCAAGACCCGTTCAAGCACATTATCGACAAAAAGCTGAAAAATTAACCTACTTATAGTAACGACCGTTGCTCTGGTGGCTCATAAGGCTGGATGCACTCTGGCGTATCGTTCGCAGGGCTATTCACCAAGCGCGATACTTCATAAGCTTCCATATCATCACCCTGATATGGTTGAAGAAGTGGTTTTAATGCCTCAGCTGGCAATTCATCCGGTGATAGCCACGTTTCATAATCTTGTGGAGAGAGTATGACTGCCATGCGGTGGTGAAATTGGCGAAGCACCTCATTAGGTGTCGTTGTGATAATCGTGCAAGTACGTATTTCCTCGCCTTCTGGACCAAACCACGTTTCCCATAAACCAGCAAAAGCAAATGGACGGTGGTCTTTCATTCGAATATACACGGGCACTTTATCGCCGTTACGCTTTGCCCATTCGAAAAAGCCATCAGCGGGTATGAGGCAGCGACGACGTTTAAATGCTGTGCGGAATGATGGCTTTTCCTCCAATGTTTCTGCACGGGCATTAATCATCTTGCTACCAATGCGCGGGTCTTTCGCCCACGAAGGCACTAGCCCCCATTTGAAAAAAGTAAGCTTTTTGGGGTTGTCGTTGGCGATAACAGCAACGGGCTGTGAAGGTGCGATATTATAGCGTGGCGCAAAAACAGGCGGCACTTCATCTAAATTGAAGCTCTGTTGAAGTTTATTCAAGTCCGTTGTCAGTGAAAAACGCCCGCACATACTTATTTAGACTTTCCCATTTCCGTGATTTGGCGAATAAGCGTTAAGGCGGAAACACCTAAACCTAAAATTTGGCGGGTTGGAACAGCACTTTTACGCCCTGTGCGTTGCACTTCTTCTTCAGCAGCGCGGGCATAAAAATAAGCGGCTAAAATACCAAAAACTGCGCCTAAAAATGCGCCAAACATATAGGTATTACGCTTCCATTCTGAAGCTGTAGGATTATCGACAAGAATTTGGACATTGCTGTCTTCTGGACTAATTTCAGTCATGAGCTACTCCATCCTCAGAATCTTCTTCTGGTGGGTCAAATACTTTTAATACCCGACTAAAGCGAGATAGACGTTGGCCTAAGATAGCAAAACGCTGTTCGACCATTTGGGAAAACGCCGTAGAACGTTCTACAAGCGATAATGTTATATCTTCTATACGTTGCATACCCGATGCTATACCATGATGAACATGGTTAAGGCCAAATACGGCTACCCATAAAACCACCACCAACGGAAATAAACATAGCACTACTGGACATAAAACCAGCAAAGTTAACAATAAATCCGTTATAAGCGATACTTGCGCCCGCTGGGGTAATAACAGCGTTATTACCAAAACCATCAAAACGACACCACCTACTAGGGCGAAAGGCAGCAAAATTTGCCGCCGCACCTCATAACGGTGTTCCTTCATAGCATCCGGGCGTTTACGCGGTGTAGATGATGTCATCACTCTTCTCAGATTACCCAACAAATGTTTTAATTATTGTACCGCATCGACGTATCAGATGGTAGCATAAGGCGAACAAATGTCACACATCTCACCGATTAAGCAACGGCTGCGCATACACTTTGGTAAAAACGGCCCTATGAAGTATACGGGCAACCTGGACATTGCAAAAACATGGGAACGTGTTTTGCGCCGTGCAAACCTCCCATTACTATATACGGAAGGATTCAATACACGTCCCAGAATTCAACTCGCATCAGCCCTACCGTTGGGCATTACCAGTGAATGCGAAATCATTGATGTTGCGCTTAAAGAACCTATTGAGCTTGATGGTTTGAAAGAGCGCCTGCTCGCCACGAGTCCCACAGGCCTGGAAATCTACCGTATTGAATCAGTTCCCATTGATGGACCAGCTTTGCAAACGCTAGTGCGTAGCGCAGAATATCGCATCGAGTTCAAAGAACCAATTGATACTCAAGCACTGGAAAACAAAATCCGCGACATGCTAGCCCAGGATGCCATCATCATCGAACGGGTAAAGAAGCGTAAACGACGGGAAAAACGGATAAAAGTAGATTTGCGCCCGCTCATCCATGAGCTACGGATGGAGGATGAGCAAACTCTCATTGCACATCTATCGGTAGGTGATGAGGGGAATATGCGCCCAGAAAAACTTTTGGAGCTTTTAGGGCTAGCGGAAAGCTACTTCACTATCCACAGATACCGCCTCCATCTAGCAGAAGAAACGAAAAACTAACCGGTTTTTACCGGTTTTTTATTTCCTCATCCCGTATCTTTTTCCTATTCCTAGCGGTATCCCTTGTAGCTTAACACTAATTACTTTGAGATGGTGTATAGTGATTTGAGAGTGAAGCAATTATCTATATCTCAACATTTTGCACATTTACGGCCACCACGACCGGTGAATTGTCTGTGTCGTGGTTTGCTGCTTATCACATGCCGGACAGTTGATTTGGAGGGGTTCATATCATGAAAGCTCATAACCGGCGTAACACTTACTCGATATCTTTTGTATGGTTGCTCGGCATTCTGGCGCTTGTGCTGGCCACGCTCCCTGGTGGTAGTGTGGCTGTCTTGGCGCAAGAAGGCACAGAAGAGCCAGCACCCGCGACTGAAGCCGCCACGGCGACACCTGTTGTACCAACGGCAACACCATTGCCACCAACAGTAGAGCCGACGGCCATTCCTACGACAGAAGAAGCGCCACCTACAGCGACGCCTATTCCGACAACAGAACCAACGGAAGCAGCGCCGCCACCTACAGCGCTTCCTGAAGCAACGGAAGAACCTGATGTACCTCCTCCAACTGCTCCGGTGGAGACCACAGAAGAGCCAACTGCTCCGCCTGCGACAGAGCCTCCGGTAGAGAGTACAGAGGAGCCAACACTGCCACCGGAGAGCACGGCAGAACCAGAAACAACTGCAGAGCCAACCATAGAACCAGAAACGACAACCGAACCAGTTCCCACAACACCGGCGCCTAGCGAGACCCCGGTTGTTACGCTTTTTAGCGATGACTTCCAGGATGGCAACAGTGACGGCTGGTTAGCAACAGATGGTTGGACTATTGCAGAGGACAGTGGGAATTATTACCTGACAACCAACCAGCCCAGCCAACGAGCGGCATTAACATTAGACTGGACACACTTCACTATGACCGC
>DAOTWU010000275.1:0-2692 GCA_034435735.1 Anaerolineae bacterium
GAATGAGAGTTAAACGCCCTTGCGTTTGCGTAGCCTGTGCCCCAGCCAAAGCGTTATGGCTGATGCCAGTACCAGCACAATGACGGTCATAAAGGCCGTATGTAGCCCCAGTGCGTCGGCCAGTGTGCCCAGTATTTGGGGCGCGAAGAGGATAGCCACGCCCGCCCCTAAGGTCATGCGCGCGCTTATGCGGTCGGCTTGTTGGGGGGCGATGTTGATAGCAGCGGCCAGTGTCAGCGGGTAAAAGTTGGCGATGCCTAGCCCAACGATGAATAACCCCACTAGCGCTATGATGTGCGAAGTGCCCAGCCACAACAGGGGAAATCCCAGCGCCACAATCCCCAGCGCATAGGGCAATATGACAGAGGGCAAATAACGGCGCGTCATGCGGCTGCCAACAGTGCGCCCGATGACCATCGCCACGAAGATGATACTCACCGATGCCGCGGCGGCCTCTTTCTCAAACCCAATCACTTCCTCTAAAAAGCCCGCGCTCCAAAGGATAATGCACCATTCAATGGCAATGTTGAAGATGAGCGATGCCCAATAAGCCCAGAAGGCCAGCGGCAGCGGTTTGCCATTGCCCGCAGTGGGTTCATCTTCGTCGGCTGGTGTGGGGGCGGGGAAGGGCGTACGGGCGTAAATAACGGTGATGAGCAGCGCCATGAGAATACCCGCCCATAGCCCAGCGCGCCACCCGATAACTGTTCCTGCGCCCCAACCGGTGATGGCGGGCACTAAGCCGGCGGCAACGCTAGCCATGATATTCGATTCGGTGAGGGCGACAGCGCGATTTGCCCCGTGTTCGTCGCTGAGGGTGGATTGAATCATGACCAGCAGCCAGCTGCCAATCAGGCCAATGAGGAACGATGCGCTGATGGTCAGCACCACATGGCGGAAGGCCAGCAGCAAGAACGAGGCCAGCGCCATCCCCAGCGCGCCCACCCAAAATGTTTTTGGCCGCCCCAATATGGCCGCGATGCGGTCGGTGATGAAGCCAGAGAGCACCAGCCCCAAAGCAAAGGCGCTGAAATGCATCCCGCTGAGGGTATAGTTTAAGTTCAGCTCATCGCGCAAGAACGGGATAAGGGGGCCAAACGCAGCTTCGATATAGGCGAAGTAGCCCAACATGAAATAGGCCAGCCAGGTGAAACGGGTACGGCGGAAGGCGATGGTCATAGCAGCCCTCGTCAAATACTCTTGGCAAACAGATAAGGGCGCAGTGTACCCGTATGGGTAGAATGGAACAAGTGTAAGTGGACATATGGACTTATACTTATGTGGAAAGAAAGGTGCGGGTAGGGTATGCGCCATATGGAGCGCAAATATAGGGGTGGTATCCGTTTCCGCCCGCACCTGAGTTTTATACGGATTGCGCCCCCGCGCGGTTGTAATTCGCCGCTGATAGCAGGTGCTTCAAATACTCCCGACGAATTTAAGACACATTTAAGGTTCATTTGAGTAGGCGTTCAAACAAGGCCATGCGTTTTCCTTTACGATGAGGTCACGATGACCGATTGAGATTTTTGAGAGGAAAACAATCATGGCAAACTCAGACCGTGGACGCAAACTACTCATTCGTACAGCTTTAGTGACCGGCAGTACCGTAGCCACATTGTTCGGTGCACAAAATCTGGCGGTTTTAGACCAGAACACATTTGGTAACTTTGAAGACAACGCTACGGATGCAGCCACAACCATACAACTTCCAGAGGCGACACAGGCCGTTGATAGCGCAGTTTTACCTGATGCCGCCACGGGGGAGAATAGCACGGCCAACATCATGCCAACCCCCACACAAGTCTTGCGTACATCCCCTAACATTGTGGTGCTGCGTCAGCCGGGGCAGCCCCAAGTGGTACAGAACAACCAGGGTACAGGGCAAACCAATAGCGCGGCGCCCGTACAAGTGAACACCTCCATACAACCACCCGCGCCTGTTGTGCAAGCGCCACCTGCGCCGCAGGTCGTGCAAGCTCCTGCGCCCGTTGTTGTGCAGCAGCAAGCTGTCCCGGCGCCGCAACCCGCACCGGCACCGCGCCCAGCCCGCACACGGTCAAGCCGATGAACAGCTTATATCACATCAGCTTTCGTGGCATGGGCTGCATGATTAATGCCCAGATACAGGCGGAAGGCGGAGACGATTTACTCCAGTTGTTGCCGCAGGAAGTGGAGCGGTTGGAGCAACATCTCTCTCGCTTCCGCCCGCATAGCGAACTCATGCAGCTCAACCAGCAGGCAGGCACATGGGTAACGGTGAGCGATATTCTGATGGATAACATTCACGCCGCGAAAAATGCCGCCCGCGTCACTAACGGGCTGTATAACCCGCTCATTTTGCCCGCCATGCTGGCCAACGGCTATGACCGTAGCTTTGAAACGATTGAACAGGCGGCAGTGCAACCGCCCCAACCTGCACCAGATTGGCGTGATATTGAATTGCGTTTGAAGCAACGTCAGGTGCGGATACCAAAGGGCTGCGCGCTCGATTTGGGCGGCATCGCTAAAGGCTGGTCGGCGCAATATCTGGCCAGACGGCTCGCCGGTGCTGATGGGGCATGTCTGGTGGATATTGGCGGCGATATGTACGCCTGTGGCGCCCCTGAGGGATATGAAGGGTGGCCAATAGAAGTAGAAAATCCGCTGGATGGGGCGGCGATAACGACAATAGTCGCCCGCGATATGGCTGTGA
>DAOTWU010000276.1:0-2968 GCA_034435735.1 Anaerolineae bacterium
GAAGCGCTAGAGATGGCGACGTTAGGCGGCGCATCGGTGCTAGGGCGTGATGATATTGGCGCATTAGCCCCTGGGATGTCCGCCGATTTTATCGCCTATCGCCTTGACCATATTGCTTTTGCTGGTGCGCAACATGACCCTGTGGCGGCTTTGCTGTTCTGCCACCCACCGCGCGTGGATATATCTGTAATTAATGGCCAAGTTGTTGTTCGTGATGGCGTTTTACAAACTGTAGAACTTCCACTTTTAGTGGAAAAGCATAATCGCCTCTCCCAAAAGTTGATTAATGGAGACTAGGGGTATGGGGTTCTTACGTTTAGGGGTTCAATGTGCGGTCATCAATGATGATGGTGAAGTCTTGCTATCACAGCGTGGCGATTTAGGCGTTTGGAATTTGCCTGGTGGCCGTCTAGATTCTGGTGAACCCCTAACGGAAGCCGCTGCCCGCGAAGTATTTGAAGAGACGGGCGTGCAAGTGGCTGATGTGCAACCTGTCAATTTGTATTATGCCTCAGGGTGGTCACGGATGAATATTTTGTTTCGTGCCCGTCCAATTGGGGGGCGGCTTCAGCTGGCAACTGATGAAGCGCGTGATAACCGCTATTTTTCACCGGATAGCTTGCTCCCCAACACGCTATGGCCGTTTCTTGTTGCAGATGCTCTGGCAGATAGCCCACCATTGCCATACGCCTTACACACCCCGCCCGATGAATTGCGTCGGGTGAAATGGCAATTGCGCCGCCGCTGGGTTATGAATCTGTTGCGTGGCCGCCCAGAGCCTCGTTATGTTCGGTTTAATGTTCAGGCCAGCGCCCTGATTTTTGATGACAAGCGGCAATATGTGTTGACTATGGAGGGGGCACGGGCGCGAGTGTTGCCCCGTGTGGTTTGCGAAGGTGATACCCCGCCATGGGAACAACTGTCAGCATTACTCACTTGTTATGGCGTGTCCACTACACCATTGCAGTGGGCTGGTGTGTGGCAAAATGTAACGGGTGATAGCTTCGAGTTTGTTTTCTCAGCGATATTGCCTGAAGATAATTTGCCTGATGGCATGGAATGGTCACCCGTCCAAAATGCGGCATTAATGGGGCAGGATGCAGGCATGCTATCTCAAACCCTGTCGCATCTGCCACAGCAAAAAATATGGCTGCAACTCTATTGGCCAGAACGGTTTCCGCTGGTTTTGGAACAAAAATAATAAATGCTACAAAAGGAGCTTTACCGATGAAATTAATTCAACGTATTGAGGCGGCGCGTGGAGATAGGCCGGCAAACTTAGCCTTGCGTAATGCGCGCTTGATTAACGTTATCACTGGTGAAATTTACTTGACGGACATTATTGTGCATGGCACTCGTATAGTTGCGCTTGGTGAGGGGTATGAGGCCGAGCAAGAAATTGATCTTGACGGCAAATATGTCTCACCAGGGTTTATTGATGCCCATGTTCATATTGAAAGCAGCCTTTGCACCCCGCCAGAGTTTGCTCGTGCTGTTTTAACACATGGTGTGACCACTGTTGTGACTGACCCGCATGAAATCGCTAATGTGCTTGGCCTAGAGGGTATTCGCTACATGCTAGAACGCGCGAAAAATGGCCCACTCAATATGTATGTCATGGCATCAAGTTGCGTTCCTGCCACACATATGGAAACTAGCGGCGCGCGTTTAGAAGCACACGATTTAGAGCCGCTTTTAAGTAGTAAGTGGGTGCTAGGTCTAGCTGAAGTCATGAACTACCCAGGTGTTGTGCAGGCTGATGAAGGCATGATTGATAAGCTGGTTATGTTCTACGAGAAAGTGTTAGATGGACATTGTCCAGCCTTGACCGGAAAAGCACTTAATGCCTATGTCACTGCTGGTATCCGTAGCGAACATGAATGCACAACGGTAGAAGAAGCGCTGGAAAAATTGCGTTTAGGGATGACTATTTTTATTCGTGAAGGTACAGCTACGCGAAATTTGCGCCCCTTGTTGCCGCTCATCACACCAGAGAATCATCACTTCATCTGTTTTTGTACTGATGATCGCGTTCCCGCAAGCTTGTTAGATGATGGCAGTATCGACTATATGATACGTGTAGCCATTCAAGAGGGCGGGATTGACCCCATCATGGCGATTCGTATGGGCACAATTAACACCGCTCGCTACTTCCGCCTCCATGAGCATGGAGTTATCGCGCCGGGGCGCCGTGCGGATATGGTTGTCTTCTCTGACTTGCAAGATATTCGCCCAGAAATGGTTTTTCGTGGTGGGCAACTCGTTGTGAGTGATGGCAAAATGGTGTATTCGCAGGAGAAGCAGCCTCGCCGCCAAATGGACTTGCGCAGCACTATGAATGTGCGTGTAGAAGCGTTAGATTTCACCATTCCTGCTCAGGGTGACAAAATACATATTATCGGCAGTATTCCCGATCAAATCGTTACTGACCATTTTGTTGAAGAAGCCAAAATTGTTGATGGTTATGCTGTTGCCGACCCTGAACGCGACATTCTAAAAATGGCGGTCGTAGAGCGCCATCGTGCTAGTGGCAATGTTGGCTTAGGTTTTATTCGCGGGTTTGGTATTAAACGCGGCGCGATTGCTGGCACTGTGGCTCATGACCATCATAACTTGGTGGTTATTGGGGCAGATGATCAAAGTATGTATACGGCGGCGCAAGCAGTCATTGAAATGGGCGGTGGTTTAGCCGCTGCCGATGGCGAAGAGGTTTTGGCTCGGTTGCCCCTTCCCGTCGCTGGTTTGATGAGTGAAGCACCTATCGAAGAAGTGCGCCGCGATTATGATAATCTCACCAATGTTGCCCGTGACCAATTGGGGTGTGTTTTACAAGACCCCTTCATGAGCATGAGCTTTATGGGGTTAGAGGTTATCCCCAAGCTTAAACTCACTGATGTTGGCTTAATTGATGTAGAGCGTTTTCAGGCAATTAGCCTGTTCGATGCTTAGAAACGAGGAAGAATCATGA
>DAOTWU010000277.1:0-4254 GCA_034435735.1 Anaerolineae bacterium
TGCCAGTACCCTAGAGCAAATTGGCAAGCGAGGCGATTGCATCCATAAAAGAGATAGCGTTTAATGATGTCTTTGCTCTCAAATGACGATGTTCGCTCTATCTTACACTATTTGGGCTGCACCGCTGAGCAACCTTCAGTCGCGGCTGTCAATCGTTTAGTTGCCGCATATGTCCGCCGTGTACCGTGGGAAACAGCGTTCCGCATTGTCCGCCGCGCACAATTCTCAGCGCCACAGGAGTGCCCCCGTTGGCCACATATCTTCTGGGATGATGCTATTCACCGCGGTGGTGGCGGCACGTGTTTTGAAAGCAACTACGCTTTTTTTGCCCTCTTGCGTGCCTTAGGGTATGAAGGCTATTTGACCATCAATAATATGGATGATGATGGCAGTCCAAACACCACGCCATCGATTGGTTGTCATAGTGCTATTGTGCTTTTACTAAATGGTGATAAGTGGCTTGTTGATGTGGGCTTACCGGTCTATTGCGCTTTGCCAATTATTGAAGGGCAAACGACAACCGCCTATAGCGATTTTCATCGCTACACCGTGTCCCCTGATGGAGATAGTCGTTACCACATTTTGCGGGATGGCTATCCTAAACCCAATTGCTTTACGTTAATTGACAAACCTGTTTCAGATGATGTGTATCGCCAGCGTGTTATACGAGATTATGGGCCAGATGGTCTTTTTCTCAGCCATATCATCATCAATCTTGTGATTGGCAATGTTCCTTATCGTTTTTCCAGTGCGGATATTCCCTACCATCTAGAGTATTTCCTTGATGGTGTGTGCCATGATACTCCTTTGCCTGATGATATAACACAACTCAGCCAACAATTGGCACAGCACTTCTCTATGGATGTAGATACCCTACAGAAAGCGCTCGCTATCGCCGCCATTGCCCCTAAAAATTGAGGTGTTATCAACCATTCCTTTGTGTATACTGAAGATAAAGGTATAGTAACGATTCAAAATTGTAAGATTTAGGGGGAATAATTGATTAAAATTCTTGATGGCGTTTGTCTTTTAAGTTTAGGAAGTTGAGTATGATACAGGAAGACTTCGCCATCGAACATTTTCATCCTGCGCGCTTATTCCGCAATCCACATTTCCAAACTGTCGGCGGCTCAATGCTGCGCCCAACCACGCTTGAATTTGAGCGTGTGCGTATTGATACGCCAGATGATGATTTCATCGATATGGACATCCCTATTTTTACGGATATTGATTTGCCTGACGATGCGCCCGTTGTGCTCGCTTTGCATGGTCTAGAAGGCTCTGCACGGCGGGGATATATGCAGGCGCTTTATCGTGAATTGGCGCTATCAGGTATTCGCAGTGTGGGGATGAATTACCGTACCTGTAGCGGAGAGATGAACCGCACGGCCACGCTATACCACGCTGGTAAAACTGATGATGTCGCCTTAGCGCACCAGTGGACGCGGCAACGCTTTCCCCATGTGCCATTTGGTATGGTGGGTTTTTCTCTTGGCGGTAGCATGCTTCTCAAGTATCTGGGTGAATATGGCGATGCCTGTGCGGGCGATGTTCTCGCTGGTGTAGCTATTTCTCCACCGTTCAACTTTCACATTAGCTTCCCCTTTTTCCAACATGCGACAGGTCGCCACTACGCACGCCTACTGTTGCGTAGTTTGAAACGCAAAATCAAGCTTAAGCGAGAGCAGCTGGAAGGTGTGATTGATGTGAAAGCGGCTTTACGCGCCCGAACATTGAAGCAATTTGATGAGCGCGTAACCGTCCCCCTGAATGGTTTTCGCGATGTGAGCGATTATTACGAATGGGCGAATTGCGAGCCTTACATTGATTGCGTTCGTATTCCAGTGCTCATTTTACGGTCGCTAGATGATCCATTTTTCAGTACTGGCGATATTCCGTATGAGTTGCTCGCTAAGCACCCTTATCTTTATCCGCATTTCACGCAATATGGTGGCCATGTTGGTTTTGTCGAGGGGCTGCCGGGGCGTTGGCGCTTTTGGGCAGAACGTCAAGCCGCCCTCTGGGTTGCGACATGGCTACATGGAGCATTGCAGGCAGCATGATATATCGTTTGCTAGGGCGTTTGTTCCCTATTACAGCGCCACCTGAATCGCCACGCCGAATTGTTGTATTGCGCCCATGTTGCATAGGCGATGTCGTGATTGCGACAGCCGCTTTACAGGCTTTACGCCGTGCATATCCTGAAGCACATATCACTTTTGCGGTTAGTCAATGGGCGCGCCCCATTGTGGAGGGGCATCCAGCTGTTGATGAAATTTTAGACACAGGGCCTGCGGCTTTACCTGTGAAATCTCCCCGGTATTTCATACGCTTTGTGCGCCAGTTGCGCGGCGGGCAATATGATTTGGCCGTTTCATTGGTGCGCTCTCCACTCATGAGTTTGGCGGTGTGGCTCAGCCGTATTCCGTACCGTGTCGGGCTAGACAGCGATGGGCGCGGGTTTGGCTACAATCTCCGAGCGCCTGTTTCTCCTGATGTTCCTCGTCACGAAGCAGAAATATACCTTGATGCTGTTCGTATTTTAGGGTTAGACATAGATATAGCATATCCATATATTCCCGTTACACCTGAGGCAAAAGCTGCTGTACGCGCAATATTGGCGGAATATGGCATTGGTGAGCGTTATGTGGTGATTAACCCTGCTGGTGGCAGCAACCCCGGTATGGTCATGGATGCCAAACGCTGGCCTGTAGAAAATTTTGCTGCATTGGCAGATTGGTTACATACACACTTATCAGCGGATATTGTGTTAGTCGGTGGTCCCAAAGATGGCCAGCTCATCCAGCAAATGCAGCAACATATGCAATCGCATAGCGTGCCTTTTGTGGGCACATTGACATTCCCAGAAATTGCTGCATTAGCGCATGGTGCTCAACTCTATGTTGGTAACGATACAGGATTGACACATTTCGCGGCTGCAACAGGCATAAGAACAGTCATGATTTTAGGCCCATCAGACCCCGCGCGCTACGCCCCCTATAATCCGAATACGTTGGCTATTTGGCGGCCATATACACTTTCTGGCGGTGTCAATAAGGGTGTGCCAGAAGGCTGGACATGGCAGACGCATGGTATCACCTTCCCCGAAGCGCTTAATCAAATTGAAAATTGGCTAACTAGCTAATATTGATTGAGATTCAATTTTGAAATCTTAATTGTTTAATTCAACCTTTATTGTTACAATGGGGGTAAAGTAACGTGATGTGTAAGGGGTCTGACTAATATGAGTAGCAAAGTTGGCTGGTTAGTTGAAGGACGAGTGATTTTCGTTGAGACGGAAAACGAGGTCTCGATTGATGAATTGCATGACATCAATAACTTCATCGCTGATTTAATGGAGCAAGCAGATGTGCCATTGGTGCATGTCATTGCTTATAATCATGCGGCGAAAATTCCGCTGAACATCATTCAACTTCAAAAAGTCAGCCGCCCTGTACAGGGGCATCCGCGCAATGGTTGGAACATTTTTGTTAGCGATAACAATGGGCTGGTTGACTTCGCCATGAATGCGGTCTCACAAGTTTTCAAAACCCGCTGGCGTAAAGTATCCTCATTTGAAGAGGCGCTATCTTTCCTCCAAAGTGTAGACCAGTCATTACCAGCTTTACCGCTAAATCCCGATCCAGAGGTTTTACGTAGCTTCAATTAGATGTACAGGTAAAGGTTGTCCATCCTCGCCAGGGCGCTTTATATAGGCGCCCTTTTATTTTTCATGAAAAATTTTGATGCGTATATTGTACTTGGCGTTATAATGGCGATGTAACATATCGTCAGATTATAAGCCATGGATAATAATCATGACCATTCATATATCGTGGTTATTGGAAAATCGAGTGATGTATGTTGAGGCATGGGGAAATGTCTCAATTGATGATGTTTCTACCTCTACACTGTATATGGTAGATCTGATTGAGAAATCCGAACATCCTCTCGTTCATATTATCATCGTCAACAAGGGTATTGATAAAATCCCTCTCAATGTCATCCAACTTCAACGTGCAACTCGCCCGCTGTTGGGACATCCTAAAAATGGCTGGCACGTTTTTGTAAACAGCCAAAACACCGTTATCGATTACAGTATGAATATTCTCGCCCAGCTTTTCAAAACCCGTTGGCGGAAAGTATCTGTTCTAGAAGAAGCTATCACTTTTCTACAAGATGCTGACCAATCACTTCCCCCCTTACCAACGGATATTCCAGAGCCTGTGCGCATTTTTGAATAGGTTGGGACGA
>DAOTWU010000278.1:0-3776 GCA_034435735.1 Anaerolineae bacterium
CCATTCGACCCGCAGACGAATTGTTAAATTGCTCCCCGCGCAAAGTCTGCCATGACATTGGGCGCGGCACTATCAAAACCGACGACATCCAACATACCGCCGTCGTCAGGGTCGGCGATGGTGAAGCCATTGGACACCATCCCCACCACAATGAGGCGGGCGGCGATGCCCATCTTCTCGCGGTAATCGCGCAGGGCTTGCACTGGATGCTGCTCGCCGTACCATGTTTCGTTATCAGTATAGATGACGAATGTATCGACGGGCAAGAGCCGCGCCAGTGCATACTGCATCGGCAGGGCGCAATCAGTCGCGCCAAAGGGCAGGTCGCTCACCGCTTTCACCACCTTATCCAGCCGCATTTTCGCCGTGATGTCCAGCGGCACCATCTTATGCGAGAAGGCAGTGAACATATATTCAGGCTCGGTGCGGGCGGTGACCATCGCCATCGCCGCAGACGCATCGCGCGGCATCAGCCCTGGCAGGCCAGCGATATAGCCCCATGCCATTGAGCCAGAGACATCTAACGCCAGCATGGTGCGCTTACGGGCGGGCTTGATGTTATGGAACGCCAGCTCAAAGGCTGTATCCAGCGCATCAACAATCTGCGGAACGGGCATCCATGATTCTTCACTGGACTGCTTCAGCCGCCCTTTGCTCCCACGCATTTGCCAGCGCAAATAAGCATAAAGCTGGGGGTTGGCCTTGGCCGCATACACACGCAGCGCAGACAGAACAGCAATCGGATGAATGCGCGCTTTACGCAGATAGTTGGCATTGCGCAGGCGCTTGACCACCTCGCGCGTTGCGTCGCTACCGGGGGCGAGTAAGCCACATTTGGTCATGTTGCTCAGGTTGCGAATCATAGCCATCAGCGGCATTCGTACCAGCAACGCATCCCAGACGCGCGGGTCTTTCAGGTAATTGGTCGGGATAGCCTCGCGCGGCAGGTCATAGTCAGTGATGAGTTGCACAAGCTGCTCGACATTTTGCGCCCGCTGTGCCTGCTCAAACGCCCAAATCATGGTGAGGGCGTCATCAGACGGGCGTTCGTCATGAGAGAGCGTGCTGGCCTCGCGCTGCGTCACCCATTTGAACAGCACATCCTGCACGCTATTGCGTGGCTTTGGATGCCCCAGCCGCAGGGCGTCGCGGTGCGTCCAACCATTACGCTGGCGATACTTGACCACCTGATAGGCCAGTTGGCGCGGTGACTGCGCGAGATACCACTCACCAATGGCGCGGCGCAAACTACGCCCCCAACCGCGCAGCCCCTTCACATACTCCAGAAAGCTGAAGAGATGTGTAGAAGTGCGGCAGACCTTCGGCAGTTGCGAAAGGGCATACTGGCGGGTAGCGGTATTATCCGCACTAGCCGCCAATGCCAGCGCAAAAATCGCCGTTTCATTTTTGGGCGCGCGCCCGCTGTTGCTGATAGCGACGATGGTATCCACCGCACGCACACCATCCGCGTTAATGCAGGCAATGACGTTGAGCGCATTTTCGCGGGTGAGCTTGTGCTCTGTGGCATAGTAAGAGCCGCCCTCGCTGCCCAAAATGAGAAATCGCTCTAGGAGTGCCCATTGGTCAATCGCCCAAGCATAACCACCAGCAGAATTTTTAACCTGTCGTTCGTCCAGCGGTTCGCTCTGTGGGGGGCGGGCGGGATGAAATTTTTTCAGATGTTTCTTCATGGGCATCCCTTTACGGCTAACAGCTATAAGCAATGATGGCTAAGGTTACCATCTTTAACAGTCAAAATATATCACAAAGGGTCATTATGGGTCAATGCAAGCCAACGCATTTTAACAAAACATTGACAACAAGGGGGTTAGTCTAAATACAGCTCTCCCCGCCCCATATAGGCACAGCGCCCGCCAATAATCACGCTGGTTATTTCATCAGCATCCATCTGCACATCAATATGGATGATACTAGGCCGCCCCATCTCTACACCCTGCTCGCTAATAATGGTGCTGGCGTTTTCCTTCGCCACGATGCCATAGCGCACCAGATACGCGCCTAGTGGGCCACTGGCCGCACCTGTGGCGGGGTCTTCGGCGATACCAAAGGCGGGCGAAAACATGCGCGAGTGTACAGTAGAACTATCAAACTGGGTTTCGGTACAAAAGGCGAATACGTGGGGGGCGGGCGTATCTTTGAGTTGCGCTTCCCACAAGTCTAGCCGCAGCTTGATGCGCGCCATCGCGGCCAGATTGCGCACAGGGACATAGACGAAGCCCACACCAGCAGAAACCGCCTGCACAGGATAATCCGAATGCAAATCGTCAACCGTGAGCGAGAGCATCGCGGCAACCGCCGCGCGGTCATCGAAGATAGCGCCAAACTGTGGTGCGGGTTGTTGCATGGTTATCAGACCATCATCACGCAGGCCAACGGATATTGGCCCCACGCCTTCCTCAAACACCACCGACGGCACAGCGCCAATCATCCCTTCGCGGCGCAGGACATAAGCCGTGCCCACTGTGGGATGACCAGCCATCGGGATTTCTGCTTGTGGGGTGAAGAAACGCACGCGAAAATCGCCGCCCTGCTCTGGGGGGAACACAAACGCCGATTCTGAGAGATTGAGTTCGCGGGCGATTTTCTGCATGAGGGCATCGGATAGCCCTTCCGCATGGGTAAAAACGGCGAGTTGGTTGCCGCCGAATTGCTCTTCTGTAAATACATCAACCAGATGGTACTGGTATGTCGCCATGGTACATCCTCCTGTTCAATGGACAAAGTGGGGTTGTACCATGTGCTAGCACAGGTGGCAACCAATGGACTTAGGTCATACGCAACAGGCGGGCGCTGCGGGCGGCAAAGCGGGCGATGAAATCTTCCTGAATATAGCCATGCTCGGCATACCATTGGTAAGTATCGCGCAGGCTTTGCTGCATATCAATGCGCGGAGAACCAAAAGCAACATGGGCTTTGCTACCATCGAAATAAATATAGCGCCCGCCCAAACGCGCTTGGTTACTATCAATCGGCGTAGAAAGGCCAACAGCGCGCAAGGCATCAATGGCGAAAGCCGTCACAGGCAACACGAAGCGCGGGGCGGGGATGCGCGGGCGTGCTGCACCAACCACTTCGGCAATCATGTTGAACCAATCGCGGTTGCTATAGTTGGCCGTCATGAGGATATAGCGCTCGCCAGTTTTGCCGCGCGCGGCGGCGGCGAGGTGGTAACGCGCCACATCGCGCACATCAATGACGCTGATGCCACCATTGGTGATGGGAACAAGCCACTGGAAACGCTTTATCTGGGTGATAAATGTGCCGGAAATCATGTTGAGGTCGCCAGGCCCCATAACCACCACCGGATTGACCGTCACAACATCCTGCCCCTGCTCTACCGCTTCAGCCACAACTTGCTCGGCTTGTAGTTTGCTATGGGCGTATGGGAAGCGGTTGGGCGGCAGGTGAAGCGGCTCGTTTTCGTCGGCAGGTAGGCCATCATCACGAGGGCCAATCGTGGCGGCGCTGCTGGTAAAGACGACACGGCGCACACCAGCTTCGCGGGCGGCCTGCAGGACATAGCGCGTGCCCTCTACATTCACATGGAACATGCGCGCGCGGTCGGCACGCCAATAATCGGCAACCGCCGCCACATGAAACACCCAATCCATCCCCTCGCTGGCGCGGCGCAACGCCTCTAAGTCGGTGACATCGCCAATTGCAGATTCAAAAGCGAGGCCTTCCAGCGCGTCTAAACGCGAAGTCTGACGGTGCAAAACGCGCACCTCGTGCCCGTCTTCTAATAAACAGCGCAC
>DAOTWU010000279.1:0-8163 GCA_034435735.1 Anaerolineae bacterium
CCTTTAATACAAGCCTTTCGTGTGGCCACAGGTCTAGAACTAGAGACGTGGGTAGCTGTTGGACAGGAAACGGACTTGCTTCAACATATACCACGTACAGACGGCGTTTGGGCTTTAAGTGGTCTGCTTCTCGTTGTTGGTGTCGTCACAGTATGGCGGCGTTATGATGTGCGCAGGGCTGCATTACTCATCATTTGGGCAGCGTTGCCCGTTTTGTTCTTTTTGCCGCCATGGACGCGGGTTTTTCCGCACTACCTTATTGGCAGCATTCCCGCTTTTGCTGCGTTAGCTGGTGTTGGTGGTGCGTTTCTATACCAGCTCTTGCCTCCCCAACGTTTTCGCCAAACCATTGCGCTTGTTGGGGTAGGGGCATTTGCCCTCGTCCAAGCATTGTGGTGGGTGAATGTGCAGGATTATCTTTATCGAACACCTATGGATTATCCTGCCTATACAACACCTATGGGATATTTAACGCCAATTCGCGATGCTCTTCATGAATATGATGACGTTGTCGTAATTAGCGGCGGCATGTTTTGGGCGTTTCACCATGAAGCAGCTCGTTGGCCGGTGATGTTGGCGGATACCGCTGAATGTGTTCGCACATTACCGCCTGATGGTTATGCTGTCGATCCTGCTCATCCTTTTGCTGTTTTGATAACCCCTAATGCTGGCGATACCCCGCTACAGCGCATTTATGGTCTTGGCGAAGTTAGGACTTTTCCAACTCGCGATACAAATGCCGTTTATCGCTTATATGGTCCTGTAGATGCGCCTACGTGGCTTGTTCAAATGACGAGTATAGAGCCTGTGCCTTTTGCTAATGGGGTACAGCTTACAGGTTATGCAATAGAGGGCGAAACCGTGTATCTTCAGTGGCAACTCCCTGCCCGAAAGCCAGACTTGCAGCACCAGTATTTCGTGCACTTTCTGGATGAAAATGGCGATGCTATTGGTCAACGTGACCTTAGCTTCTGGCCGGGCTATCATTGGTGCGAAGGGGATACACTGGTGACATGGACTGATGGCGTGCCTAATAACTCAACTTTGAGCGCTTTACGTGTTGGCCTCTATACGCTCGGTACGGGAAAAGACGAAGGCCAAATTTTCCCTGTTGATATTCTCGATGTGATGGGTAATCCCGCTGGTCAATGGGCACTAATCTCGCTCACTACTGAATAGCTCCTTTCACAGGACGTAACTGATAGGGGCGGATAAGCTTAAGGCGATAAATAGCAAAATTGCAAATGGCAGGTCTTGATTCACTGATTTTGCCAACAGTGCTTTATCTGCAACAGTGCTCATCGCTGTTATACCATGCTTTAGAATGAGATTGACCCACCACCAAAATTCAATGATGACAAACATCATTGTGAGGCTTAACAGCGGGTGCAATAAAGCGAGATATGTATCGATACTGCCCCCTATCCTATTAATAATCATTAGCCAAATAAGACCAGCGATTGAAGTGAGTGTAATAATTCCCACTGACCAGAAAATTTTCTGCACACGTTCCTGCTGTATCGGGATATAGGTAAGTAGTGCTCCTAAAGTCGATACGCTATAAACTAAGATGAACAGCAACGTGATGCCCTGACCGCTTTGTGAGAAAACCTCCGCTCCTTTGACAAAGGTTAGTGGTGCAATAGTCCAAACTTCTAAAATTGGTTTGGACGCAATTTCGGTGATGATGGGTATATGCCACAAAAAAGTTGTGAGCGATGTGGCAATCATGCCTGCTAGCAACAGCCCCTTAAAAGCACGATTTTCCGTTTTGGCGCGTAGGATAAACCAGGCTGACATTGGTAGCAGAAGCAAGCCTATATCGCTGTTTAATTGCACGAGTGTTAGCGCAAGAATTGCCCCAGCAGCACGTCGCCCATTCAGCCCCTTGATGTAAATTAGTAATCCGCTATAAAGAAGCAAGCTACAGGCTAAAACAATGAATGCGGTAGGTGTAGCACTTATCGCCCTATACAGAAAATCTGGCAAGAGAAACGCCGCAGCAGTGATGGTTATTGGAGCTAACTCTGGCTCAAGAGAAAGTAACCGCGTTGCGCGATAGAAGATATAAAGGCTTATCGTGCCTAAAACTGCACTGAAGGTTCTCAACAAAAATAGCCTTACAATAACATTGTCACTTAATCGGGTAATGGTTGTTGCCAGTATGTAATAAAGTGGCGTATCTTGCGCTATGGTGTTTTGATGTAGGCTTGTGATGCTATCCAATGGCGATAGTGCGGTTGTGGTTTGGTAAAATGGTAGCTCATATCCCAAATGCAGTGCAGGGGTAGTGATGATATAAAGCCCGCTGGCAATGCAATATACAAGCAAAATCCACTGAATTGGCTTTAAGGGAATAGCACGCCATATATTATAAATTTTTTCGCCGATAATTCTCATCAATAGAGTAATTGCGACGAAGCTATTTACAACATGCCCTACAAAATCATAAGCTTTATCTATTAAATGCTCACTAAAATTGCTTAAAAAAGTTTTGATTGTGGCCATTTTAGCGCCTTCTATTTTCCCACCAATCTTCACTAAGTATACGTAATTATTAAATGGCGGTTGTAGCGGGAATTAAAAAGGCGACCATTTGGCCGCCTTATGTTTAATCACCTGCTGCTTGTCTAGAAAACAGCTCCTTAGCGTTTTCAATGTAACTTAACGATTGGTGTCGGAAGTAGGTGTTATACAGCTCTGCATAATGCCCGCCCTGCTGTAGCAAGCTGTCATGATTGCCCTCTTCAATGATTTCGCCATTCTTGAGGACAATAATGCGGTCTGCACTGCGCACTGTGCTCAAACGGTGCGCGATGAGAATTGATGTTGATTGCGATAGAATGAGGTCTAACGCCTCTTGTATCTGCATCTCTGTGAAGGGGTCAATGCTTGCTGTGGCTTCATCGAGGATGAAGATGGCAGGTTTTTGTAGGATAACCCGCATCAGGCTCACTAATTGGCGTTGCCCCATACTCAAGCGCGCTCCACGCTCACCAACATCGCTATATAGGCCATCAGGTAAAGTTTCTAACCACTCTCCGTTGCCAATGCTGTGCGCTATTTCCTCAATTTCTTTATCAGTGGCGTTGGGTTTACTATAGCGGATGTTATCAATAATCGTGCCGCTGAATAGAAACGGTTGCTGTGGCACGATACCCAAGCGCGAACGGTACGATTGCAGGTTGAATGAGCGAATATCTTGCCCGTCAATCAAAATTTCCCCGCGTTGAAACTCGTAGAAACGCGCAATTAGTTTCGCTATTGTGCTTTTGCCCGCGCCAGTATGCCCCACAAATGCGATACTCTCTCCAGGGGCTATATCCAGGCTGAAGTCTTTGAGAATTGGCTGATTATCCACATATTCAAATGTGACATTCTTGAACTGGATGTGCCCTTGAATATTATCGGCTGGTTGGTTGTCATTTTGAATGATTGTGTTATCAGCATCAATTAAAGCGAAAACGCGCTCAATAGCACTTAAACCCTGCTGGAACTGGCTCCAGAATGCGGCCAGATTAATGAACGGGAACAGGAATCGGTCAATACCTTGCACAAATAGATACCATGTGCCAACGGCCAATGTGCCGCCCAATACTAACGTAGCGCCCAAATAGGTAACCACGGCAATAGCAATGCCGGAAAGCACATTTAATACAGGAAAAACCGCCGAGAGCACGAACCCCCGCATCATATTAATACGAAACGAGCGATTATTCACCTCCGTAAATTCGTCGTAAATCATGGCTTCTTTACGGAAGTTTTTCGCCACGCTGATGCCGCTCACTGTTTCCTGAATCGTATCATTCACCATAGCCATTGCCCGCGAACCTTGCCGCGTTACTTTGCGCGCAATGCTACGGAAGGCCATCGCCGCGCCCATGATAAGTGGCATGGAGAGCAATAGGATAACGGTTAACAATACAGATTGGTTGAGCAGAACAACAATCAGCAGCACTACAGAGATAAGTTGGCTGAAAACGTCACTAGTGAAAATGATGACATCACCAAACTCTTGTGTATCGCTAGTGATACGGCTAACTATCTTTCCTGATTTATGTGTGTCATAAAATGCTAAATCACGCTCTACAGCGGCATTGAATGCGTCTTTGCGCAAGCGTGCAACTACACTACTAACAACTTTCACCAGCAATTCACGCCGCACCCAGTTAGAGATATATTCGGTGATGGCGACGATGAAAAGCGCGATAATAACCCAATTAGCTACATCGATGCCATTATCTAAATCATCAACTCCCATAGAAACGAGAATAGGGCGCAATGAAGACACCAGTGCCAGAATCACCATCGCTAATGCAATAGTGATGAGTTGTCTTTTATAGTGCGAGAAATAATTGACGATGCGCTTTGCTAGATAGGTGTCACTATATTGACGGTCATAGCTATCAGCGTCTAAGCCTCTAAAAATCCCCACATAAACCTCCTATGACTGCGTTTCTGATGGTTGTGGCGTCGCTGGCTCATAACGTGCGAAGATGCGACGATAGGCTTCGGATGTTTTCAATAGTTCTTCGTGCTGCCCTTGTGCGACAATGCGCCCTTGCCGCAACACAATAATATGGTCTGCCCAACGGATTTGAGATAAGCGATGTGTGATGAGTATGGTTGTCCGCCCTTTAGAGGCTTCCCATATTGCTTGTTGAATAAGGTCTTCTGTGGCGCTATCAATGGCGCTGGTACTGTCATCCAAGATAAGTACAGGCGGGTTAGTCAAAAATGCGCGTGCAATAGCTAAGCGTTGTCTTTGCCCACCACTCAACGTGACACCACGCTGCCCGATGACAGTATCGTACCCATCGGGGAAGCTCATGATGAAATCATGTGCTTGAGCTTTCTTTGCCGCTTCAATAATCTCTTCTCGGGTTGCATCCGAACGGCCAAAGGCGATGTTTTCGGCGATGGTGCGGCTAAACAGGAAAATATCCTGCTCAATGATGCTGATTTGTGAACGTAAGCTTTCTAGCTTCCAATTGCGAACGTCTACACCATCAACCAGCACCCGTCCGCGCGTTGCGTCATAAATGCGATTGATGAGTTTGGTGACGGTTGTTTTACCTGCACCCGTTTGCCCGACAATTGCAACAGTTTGCCCCGCTTTGATATGGAAATCCAAGTCATACAGGACTTGTTTATCTGGTGTATAGCCGAAATCAACATGTTCGAAGGCAATATCGCCTTTAATGGGGGCTTCATATCCAGCTTCGTTCTGGTCTAAATCTGTTTGGGCGATGATGATATTCAAAATACGCTCGGCACTGGCGTAACCCGATGCGATACGGGATAGAGCGAATAGGGATGTGAAGACAGGGAAGCCGAACAGATACAGCAAAATCACAAAGGATGCAACATCGCCCAGCACAATTTGACCACTTTGATAAAGTACAGCTGCATGGACAAACCCAGCGACTACCGCCAACCCCATGAGGAATGTGGATAGATACCGTGCTTCTACTTTCCCTTGTTTGATAATACGATCGCGAACCGTATCTGCTAGACTCGCAAAACGTTGAACCTCGTTTTTCTCCTGTGCAGAACCCTTGATAACTTCCACGCCGTCTAAAGCTTCTGCCAAGCGCGAATTCATCTGACCGAAACCAACGCGCACGCTCTCAGTAATGGGGTGCAATGTGCGAATAAAGCGAATTTGCACGATGAGATGTAAAATCACAAACGCTAAGGGAACAAGGATAAGGTCAGGGTAAATAAGTGGTGCGGCAATGACTGGCGCAATTAAGAAAAATCCTGAACCAATGATGAGGTTAATGCCTGGGTTCATCATCAAATTTAACTCGCGCACATCATTGGTCACGCGCGCCATAATATCACCTACTGAGGTTAAATCATGGAAAGTCATGCTTTTACCCAGCAGGCTGGCATATAGTTCATCTCTCACGTCGCGTTCAATCATCTGCCCATAAGTTTCTGCAGAAAAGTTACGGATGAACTGCAACACTGAACGAATTGTTTGGGATGCCACAATCATCACTGCAATGCTGAGGATGGCTTCTGCGCCTTCTCCGTTGATAACAGCTTCAAATGCCATCCCAATAAAAGCGGGAATAGCCGCAGCAAGTGCAGCGTTGCTAAACGCGCCAATAATTAACAAAATCAGCAACCAAGGGTGCGCCAGTATGTGCGATAAAATGAAGCGGAATGGGTTGCTAAGGTTGCTGCGCGTTTTTGCGTTTGCGATGAATTCCGATGTCATAATGTATCCTGATTATTCCTTGCCATCACCTAGCTTTATAACCATATCATAAAAAAGCGTGCCAATATCATTCTATACAACTCGATTAGGCCAAATAAGACCAATTATGCAAAATATGGGGTAGAGCGCAAAATGCTTTACCAATCTTAACTATCTGCTATAGTGTGCCTCATGCTATACTGCTGCCGTTAGGCCTATTACTATAGGGAGAGTTCTGCTACATGCGTCGATTGCGCTATCTTCTGTTGGGAATTGCTTTGTTGTTAATCTTTTGGGGGATACGGTTATGGCAGATAGGTGCATTCCCGCCGTTTATCGATGAAGTAGTTATTCTACAGTTTGCAGAAGATGTTCTCAATAGTGGCCCTCTTGCTCATGCTTCTAGCGCGCGCCAATTGCTCATTTGGTGGCTATTACCCTTCCAACCAACGGTGACTTTATCGTTAACTATTGCGCGTATTGCCGTTTTACTTGGCGCAATGCCTGGGTTTGCCGCAGCACTGGCGATTAGTAAACAAATGGGGAGTAAGCGCGCCGCTTTACTTACGGCTTTGCTGATTCTCTTCAGCACCCACCTTTATTTTTTCCAACGTATGGCTCTAGCGGATACGCTCTCTTCTTCGTTTATTTTAGTCAGCATATATATGATATTGCGTCTGAAAATACGGACTTCATGGCGGGATATGGCCTTATATGCTGTGGCGATATGGGCGGCAGTAGCGGCAAAAGTTAGCGCGTTACCATATCTTGGTATCCCTATTGCTGCGGCCTTTGCGCTCCCTTTTACCAGTCGTTTATGGAAGCCTAAACTTCGTTGGATGCTTGTGGCTTTCATATCTGGCGTGGGGCTGGCCGGCGGATTTGTGCTTTTCCTCATGTTACGTGGGCATAATCCATTTATGGCTTACCAACGCTATACGCCCGAAGTTGCGCAAGGCTTAGTTGCGCGCTTTTTCCAAAACATTGACTTCACTATTACATTGTTCGCAGAATATATGGGGATTGGCCTCTTTATTTTTAGTATAGCTAGTGTGCTTATACTCCTTTGGCGGCGGCGGTTTTATTTGCCCCTTGTGCTTATGGGGCCGCTTATACCCATTTGGACCAGCAACTGGCAGCGCGGACGTTTTTATATGGCGACAATGTTAGTGCTGTTACTGTGCGCTTCCCTGGTATTAGACTTGCTCTTAAAATATTTCCCCCGTCGTTTTCAGTATGGTGCAATAAGCCTTTTAGCTATGGCGCTCATTTTACAATGGCTGCCCTTTGCCCATGCTGCTATTGATGACCCGTCTAGCATCCCCTTAGCCGCTGTCGATTACCGTGAATATGTGGTCTCTGATGCAGCAGGGATAGGAATCGATGAAACCCTCGCTATTTTGAGGGAAAATCATGCCCAACAAGTTATTGGGTTATTGGCGAACTGCCAAGGGTTACGTTATCGTGCCCAAGGCGCGCCTGAAGTTATTTGCCCAACCTTGGATTTTAGCGGCAATAATTGGCCACAACTTCTCAAGCAGGTTGATAACTTGCGCGGCAATGGGGTTTTTGTCGTGATAGAAGATAGCCCTTATGTGCCACCATCTGTAGAGGGTGAGTTTATTGCTGAAGTGAAACGCCCTGAAGAACGCGCTAACTTACGCATTTATGATCTTTCGCCCGTTAATCCGTCACCGTAATCACAACGGGCAAGACAGCAACTTTGCCATCCAAAGCGGTTTGTTCAGCAGTGACTGGTAGTAATGCGTCGGGTTGCCCCGTTGGATAGACTAGCACCCATAACACATACTCCCCAGCGCCTACTTCAGATGGCAACTGAATAGCTCGATTGTCATAAATAGGAGTATAGGGTTGCCATGTGCTCGTTGGCGCGAAGCCCCATAATGGCTCAGGGTCATTCGGCTGTTGGGCAATAGGCCAATCAGGTTCTTTCT
>DAOTWU010000280.1:0-1802 GCA_034435735.1 Anaerolineae bacterium
GATAGTGCGATTCGCGCTTTCCGCAAACAGGTTATCAAGCATATCGAGACTGGTGGGCAGCTTGTTGATGTGCGTAGCCCAGCGGAATATACGGGCGAATTGTTGCACATGGCGAATTATCCCCAAGAAGGCGCATTGCGCGGGGGACATATTCCCGGCGCGAGAAACATCCCATGGAGCCGCGCCGCCAATCCTGACGATGGCACATTCAAGAGCGCTGATGAATTGCGCGCCATTTACTTAGAAGAACAAGGCCTCAGTCCTGAAGCGGAAACCATCGCTTATTGCCGCATTGGTGAACGCAGTAGCCATACATGGTTTGTATTGCGCTATCTATTAGGCTTTAAGGATGTGCGAAACTACGATGGTTCATGGACGGAATGGGGTAATTTGGTTAATGTACCCATTGAGAAATAGGCATGAGTGAATATCCACCTAAATTAGCTGAAGTGCTGGAAGATTTTTCCTTCATCACCAGTCGGGATGAGCGTGTGGCATATTTGATTGAAATTGCCGACCGCTTTCCCACTGTAAAGGTGACACCAGATATTGCCGAACCACCCTACGATGAAGAACATCACGTCCAATACTGTGAATCAGAAGCTTATGTTTGGGCATTAGAGAAGGATGATGGCACATTGGATTTTCGGTTTGATGTGCTCAATCCACAAGGGCTTTCGGCAAAGGCAATGTGCGTCATTCTTGGAGAAACCCTCAGTGGCGAGCCATTAGAGCAAATTGCTGGCGTTCCCAACGACATAGTGCACCAAATTTTTGGGCGCGAAATCTCGATGGGCAAAGGGCAAGGCCTCATGGGAATTGTTCACATGGTGACACACGAAGCTAAAAAGCGGCTAAGCTAAACTACAGGGGCGGGTTAGCAACGCCCCTGTTTCATAACTCGCTACAATCCCACATAAATCCGCAACGAGGACAACGCACTTTACAGGCGTGGCGGTAGGTCTTAGCACTACAAGCTGGGCAAACTGTTGACAGGGTATAATTTGGCAGCGGGGTAATAGGGCGCTTGAGTTTATAGTTAGGCTGTAATTTGCGTTTTTCTGTCTGTGGTGCTTTTTTGCCCATACACCTATACTCCATTTTCGCCCCATTATAACGCAAAAGCGGACACTCGATTTGAGCATCCGCTTTTAGAGGCGACGGCGGGAATCGAACCCGCGATAAGGGTTTTGCAGACCCCTGCCTTACCACTTGGCCACGTCGCCATGACATCAAGGATTATAGCGGTAGCCATAGGCGATGACAAGACTCAAACAGACCATTTCGCCTTATATCACACTTGCGGCGAGAGCGTAAAATCGAGACAATTAACACCATAGACACTCATAACACAACGGATTTCTTATGTCAGAAGATGAACAGAAACCCATAGCAGGCAAAGAACCGCCGACAGAAAATGAAGCCCCCAGCGCAGATGAAGAAGATATGGTTGAACTGCTGGCTGGGGATTTAGATATTGAGGCAGCGCTTGCGGCAGTTTCTGAGCTAAGCAGTATTGCCGAAGAGGAAGACACTGAGCCAGAAGACAGGGCTATTACACCTGTTGAGGTGGCATTGCCAGAAGAGCCTGTAATCAGAGAAGCGTTTCCCATGCCTGAGCTAGTCACATTGACGCGCGGGCAAGCCGCATCTGTTGTGCCGGGGCTAGTGCTCATCCTCGCGGGCATTTGGCTGACATTCAATTTGACCAGTGGTGATAGCTCATTAACACCTGTCATCATCATCGGATTACTATCGAGCGGTATTGGCTTATCGCTTTTGAGCTACTGGCAAACGAGCGC
>DAOTWU010000281.1:0-14104 GCA_034435735.1 Anaerolineae bacterium
GTGATAACACTTTTTCTTGTCGTTAATTATTTTGCCGGGGGACAGGATGCCAGCTTGCTCTCGTGGCTACTATTGCTCATTGTTTTAACTGCATTTTCGCTCGTCTGGACGTTTTACGAGCCAGAAAAGCCATCCTCAACCGCCATTGAAACTGCACAAAAGGCTGAAGTAGCCGCGCAAGAAGCAGCGAAAAAAGCCGAAGCAGCCAAAGCTGCCGCTCAAGCCAAAGCGGAAGCGCCCACAGCCCCGCCGAAGCCCGCGCCCGCCCCAGAGCCAGAACCCCCTAAGGCCGAAGCACCGCCCGAACCAGCGCCTGCCCCAGAGCCAGAACCCCCTAAGGCTGAAGCACCGCCCGAACCAGCGCCTGCCCCAGAGCCAGAACCCCCTAAGGCTGAAGAACCCGCCCCAAGCGGCGAGCCAGATGACCTCACTCGTATTGAGGGCATTGGGCCAAAATACCGCGATGCGCTAGTGAGCGAAGGCATCACAACCTATGCCCAACTGGCGGAGATGTCGCTGGACGATATTAAGGCGATTATCAAAAAGGCAGGCATGCGCAACACAGCCAGCATGTCCACCTGGGCAGAACAGGCGAAACTAGCCGCAGCAGGAGATTGGGATGGGCTGGCCAAGCTACAAGATGAATTGAGCGGTGGCAGGCGATAAATCCCATTTACACAAATATGAAAAAAGCCACCTTGTTTTCCAGGTGGCTTTTTGTATGGTCATCTCAATTGGGGTTAAACGCTCGGCGTCTCTAGCGCCTCGTCGTTCTCTTCAACGGGCGAGAGCACCAGCTCTCCATCCTCATTGACATCGACGCGGACCACACACCCGATGCTGAATTCGCCAGAGAGGATGCCATCACTGAGGCGGTCCTCTATCTCGTTCTGGATGAGGCGGCGTAGCGGGCGCGCGCCGAACTCAGGATCATAGCCCTTATCGGCCAGCCAGCCACGGGCGGCTTCGGTCACATCGAGGGTAATGGCGTGCTCAATAAGGCGTTCACGCACTTTATTCAGCTCAAGGTCAACAATTCGCTTGGTTTCTTCGCGAGTCAGTGAGCGGAAGAAGATGGTTGCATCAACGCGATTCAAGAACTCTGGGCGGAATGCGCGCCGTAACTGGTCGGTCACATTCTTCACCAAGTCTTGATAGGCTTCCTGCTCGCTCTTCTCTTCATCAAGCGGGACATTGAAACCAAGCTGCACACCGCGCTTAATCGTATCTGCACCGATGTTGCTCGTCATGACAATAATCGTATTGCGGAAGTCTACACGACGCCCGCGCGCATCGGTGAGCGTACCTTCTTCCATGACTTGCAGCAGCATGTTGAAGGCTTCTGGATGCGCTTTTTCAATTTCGTCAAAGACAACGATACTATACGGGCGGCGGCGCACTGCCTCAGTCAACTGGCCAGCATCTTCATAGCCGACATAGCCAGGAGGCGCACCGACTAGGCGAGCCACCGAATGTCGCTCCATGAACTCGCTCATATCCAGTTGAATGAGCGCGTCTTCGCTACCGAAGAGGAATTCAGCCAGCGCTTTGGTGAGTTCGGTTTTACCAACACCCGTTGGCCCAAGGAACATGAATGAGCCAATGGGACGGCGCGGGTCTTTAAGGCCAGCGCGGGCACGCCGCACAGCTTTGCTGATAGCGACAATGGCGTCATGTTGGCCAACAATGCGCTTATGGAGCGCTTCTTCCATATGAATGAGGCGTTCGCTCTCTTCGCCAGCAATACGCATCACAGGCACGCCCGTCCACATAGAGACAACTTCGGCGATGTCTTCTTCTGCCAGCGCAGGCATCCCCGTCTCTGGATTCCAGTGCACTTTATATTCGTCCAACGACGTTTTGAGCATGTCGCGGCGTTTGCGCAGCTCTTCTAGCTTCTCTTCATCACCGCCATCTTCTTCCAAAATGTGGATTTCATCTTCCACATCTTGCAAATCTAGCTCTAGACGGCGCACTTGAGCAGCCTCTGGGCTTTTGTACATCCGCAAACGTGCTGCCGCTTCGTCGATAAGGTCGATAGCCTTATCGGGCAAGAAACGGTCTGGCACATAACGGGCGGAGAGGTGTGCAGCGGCTTCAATCGCCTCATCGGTAATTTCCACGTTGTGATGGGCTTGGTAGGCCGCACGGATACCTTGCAAGATTTCTATGGTCTCTTCAATGGTGGGTTCTGATACCACAATTGGTTGGAAGCGCCGCTCTAGAGCGGCATCACTCTCAATATGCTTGCGATATTCATCGAGCGTTGTTGCGCCAATGCATTGCAATTCACCACGAGAGAGCGCCGGCTTGAGGATGTTAGCCGCATCTACGCTGCTACCAGCAGAGCCAGCCCCCACCAGCATATGCACCTCATCAATGAAGAGGATGCTATCGGATGATTTCAGCTCTTCAATAACGCGCTTGAGCCGCTCTTCGAACTGGCCGCGATACATCGTGCCCGCCACAAGAGAGCCAACATCAAGCTGTAAAACGCGCTTGCCCAACAGTGGCTTGGGAGCATCGTTATTGACAATACGCTGTGCCAGCCCCTCGACAATCGCGGTTTTACCAACGCCCGGTTCGCCGATGAGGGCGGGGTTATTTTTGCGGCGGCGGCTGAGCACCTGAATGACACGCTCAATCTCCGTCTCGCGCCCGATAACTGGGTCAAGCTTACCCTCTTCTGCTAAGCGGGTTAAATCAGTCGCTAACTGGTCAACCAGCGGCGTCTTTTCGCCACGAGAGCGACTGCTGCGCTCAGATTCGGCATTTTCTTTTTTGCCGGTCGATTGCATTGGGCTTTCTTGTAATACGCGCCGCGTTTGCCGCCGAATCTCTTCGGGGCTGACGCTGAGGCGGCGCAAAATTTCAATCGCTTTGCCCTCTTGCTGGCGCACAAGCCCCAACAGAAGGTGCTCTGTGCCAATATAGTGATGCCCCATACGGCGGGCTTCATCAACGGCCAACTCCAGCACTTTCTTCGTGCCGGGGGATAAATCTAATTGTCCACTACTGGTACTGGGCTGCTCGTCTGCAAGGCGAACAACAAGTTCTTCTACGCTGCGCAGGTTTAACCCTAACTCACGCAATACCCGACCTGCAACGCCTCCTTCTTCACGCATCAGCCCAAGCAACAAATGTTCAGTGCCAATTTGACTGTGTTGAAGGCGTTCGGCCTCTTCCTGGGCTAAACCCAATACACGCCGCGCCCGCTGGGTAAAGCGTTCCATTTTGTTTGGCACGGTTCTCTACCTCCGTCGCCACCGGCAAATTGCCGGAATTGCTAGCTTTAGTCTATTTTTATTGTACTGTTTATAGCAACTTGTGCCATAAACATTTATTCCGCTGTTCTTGTATTCTCCACATCGACTTCGGGTAATATTACAGTCTTATCTATGATGAATGGCTATGGCGTAGACTGTAGAAGTTGTGGATGAGCTTAAGATACATCGGCACTTGGTTAACTTTTACTCTATCACAATTTATAGCAAATTTGTATCAAGAGTTCGTTAGAACCCGGCTAGCGCTATGATACAAAGCCAGCCGTAAACTTTACTTTATAGAATATACAGCCAAATTCTATCTTACTTCTTACCAGTTGCATCATGGTGGTGAGATGCGTTGCTCCCGCAGCTTCTGCTGTTCTTGCGCCAGCAATTCACTGAGCATATCGAAAACGACAACCGTCTCACCCTGTGCAAGGCGAATACGCCCGCGCCGTGCCTCGTTCAGTTCATTGAGCATCACCCACGGGTTTTCGTGGCGGTCCATTTGCACCAAGCGATTAATGGCAACACCGCCTAAGATAAGCGGCAAGTAAATATAGTTCAAATCAGGCTCGCTATAACCACCAAACCAGGTCAACACCCGATTAGCATATTGCACCTGTTCTGCTAGTGTGCCTAAATCTTCCCGAACCCGCTGCTTAATTACATGAAAGCCCATAATGACGGCGTCATGCAAAACCGCTTCGTAAAGAAAATCGGTGAATATTTCGCCTCTATCCATATGAGCGCGCTCTGGGTCTTGTGCCAATACCTGACATAGCCCTTGAAACCAGCGCGTACGCTCTAGCTGGTAATTCGGCTCTAATGATGGCGCTTCATCTACGGTATAGGCCATCATCTTGGCGATAGCTTTCGCCTCTCCCGGATGGAGTGGCATACCTCGCTGGGCGAAAAGCTCTGGCGTTACGTCTAAAAAGTTCCAATAAGCCGAAGGGTGCATGAGACCAACGGCGATATTACGCGCAGTTTCTACTTGTGCTTGCGCTAGCTCGGCCTCTTTGGCCATTTGGTCGGGTGTCCACAATGTAAGGTAACTATGCTTGAAGTTTGAAGGTGGACGCGGAATACGCTTAGGGGCGAGGTCAAAGTAAGTGGTGATGATTTCCGCAGACTCATTCCAGGTGTGGGCATCGAAGCGAATTTCTCGCAGCGCCTGTAAATGGAAAGGCGATACAGCCAAAACAGAGGGCGGCGCGCCACCAGCAGGCGGGCGAACGTATTTCCCCGGCTTCGGCGTTCTATAGCGCACAGCCACGCGCACCGGGAAACGCGGGCCGGGGCGTGTTGGTGGATGGGCAATAATGGGCATGCGCAACACCCCAACTTCGCCGGGGCTCATCCCAATTTGCACTTGTGTGCGGGGCACTTCGATGACAACAGGGTTACCTTTACGGTCTTCATCGGGAACGCGAATGGCCACACGCACCTGCATGTTTTGGTCTACCATGTTCTGCAAAACGATGGCTATCTCTACCGGCTGGTTGAGAAATGCCACGGGAGGAAATACCCCCACCGCCACCTGCAGGCGATCCAAGCCAATACGTGTCCCCCCCGTGATGGTCCCCAGCACATCCGGGAATAAAGGTTGTAACTGCATTCACCACCCTCCTCAAGTTGAGAAAAACATTATTTCGCCCGATAGCCGTATTTCATGAGTGACTGTTCAATTAAGCGTTCTGCGATGGAGAAAATCGGCTCGGTGCTTTCATCACGGTATTCATTGCGCGCAGCAACAATACCGCGTATTTCTTGCAAAATTTCGCCCACATCTTCATCGGAGAGTAGTACCCGATCAAAAATGATAAGCCCCCCAAGCACTAACGGCATCCATGCATGAGCGAAATCAAGCTGCAAATTATTCTCTGGATTGAGAATTTCCATGAGCTGGTTGACATACACCTTGCGCTCTTCTTCTGTGCCAAGATTTTCACCAGTCGCCACCTCTAGCATTGTAAAAGCGTGAGTAGCGGCGTCGCGCATGAGGTCGTAATAGCAAAAATGGGCGATAGCCTGCATCGGAAAGCGGGCTGCGCGCTCATCATGCGCCATAACACGCAGGAAGCGGCTCACCCAATACGGTAGGGTGAACGGTGTATCATCGGCAAGGCGCTTTTCATCTAATAACGGCAACACGTTATACATACCAGCAGCCAGTGCGCCATGTGCTGCATCGCCTTCGGCAGGTGCGCCATACTCTAGGATGAGCGTCAAGAGCTTGGCAACTAAAAACTGCTCAATTGGGCGCAAGGGAAAACCAGCTTTAGAAAAGGCGGTTTCTGTCTGACGCAATAGCATTTCATAAGATTGTTTGCGACGGATATTAGGCAGCACCATAGCCTTCAACGTTTGATAGTAGCGCTGGAGCAATAAACGGTCGTCGAGGTGGTCTTTGATTGTCCATAAACTCGTCCAGCCCGCTTTAAGTTCTGCTAATGTGCCAGCACGGCCAGACATCACCGAGAACGGCACTTCCACCGTACTGCCCAGTATAGACTGGCTCATTGAATCAAAGGCGAGGGATTGCAAGCTGGCGATTTCGCCGCGCAAGCTATTGCTGAGAATATCCATTTCCACTTCGCCGCCGCCCTCTGGCAGCCGTATACGCTTCGGTTTAGTGTTTTTATCGACAAGGCGGGTTTTAATATCCACGCCAATACGGTAATCCTGCCCGATGGCGGTATCTGGCAAGCAGTTGATGGGCAAGGTCACATAACCGACTTCAGCTGCTTCTAGACCAACGACTAGCTTACGATTTTTGGCGACGAAGCGCCCTTTCTTGCGTTTGGCGTCGCGGTCTGGAATTTTGAGGACAACTTGAGCATCAATGGGGGCGTCGGTTACGTTCTGTAAAAGGATAATGGCCTCAAATGGGCGACCGGCGCGCACAACACGGGGGCGCACCGCTAGCGCCGCCTGCACAAAGCCAAAGTTATAACGCAATCCGCCGGTAATCGTCCCAAGAATATCGGGGAAATTGGGTGGGGTTCGCTCTGCCACTGTTCCGCTCTTTCACTTATACCTTATCACTGTATTAAATTTGCCCCACACACACCGTTTTGCCAACCTTTAGATAGTTTTATCGCCGAATTATAGTTCTTATTATATACACTGACGGGATTTCGGGGGTTTCCCCCAATAGTCCTGTTAATAAATAACAACAATAAATGGTCGTAGCTGTTCGGGTAAGGATATGGTTTAATCTGGCTTCAGGGTAATAGTGTACAACTGAAAATGGAAAGGGAGAGCAACCCCAATGGTGAATACGGTTACTGAGACCGAAACCACACGCACATTGAAGCAGCATGTCAGCATACGGCGCTATACCGCCGACCCCATTCCCGACCCCATGTTGCAATCCATCCTTGATGCGGCGCGGCGTTCGCCAACATCATCAAATTTACAAACCTATAGCATCATCGTTGTCCGCGATGAGACAACTAAAGCCAAGTTGGCGGAACTATCAGGCAATCAGCGACAAGTGGCGGAATGCCCGGTCTTTCTGGCAATTTGTGCCGATATTCATCGTTTACAACGGGCGGCGGCGCTTCATGGGAAAGATGTGGCGGTTAATCTAGAATTGTCGATGGTTGCGACGGTTGATGCGGCGCTGGTGGGGATGTCTGCGGCCACGGCTGCCGAATCATTCGGGCTGGGCACGGTGATGATTGGCGGCATCCGTAACAACCCGCAGGAAGTAGCAGAAGTGCTGGATTTACCAGAAGGCGTGTTTGTGGTCTTTGGTCTGTGCATGGGATGGCCAGCGGAGCAACCGCCACAAAAACCACGCCTGCCCCATGCGGTCGTAGTGCATGAAGAACGCTATCACACTGAAAATATTGATGAGGCGTTGAAGGCCTATGATGAAGCGTTGGCAGAACACTACCGCGCGCAAGGGCGCAACACACCTGATGCGGCATGGACGGGCATTATTGCCAGCCGCTTTGAGACGCCACGCCGTGCCTTCCTTCATGATGTGTTAGAAAAGCGGGGCTTCCGCTGGGATTAGTTTAGTGTTGAATGTGGAAGGGGCAGCACCGAAAAGCTGCCCTTTTGATTTAAGTGCGCAAGTAGCTAGCGCCATTAACATCGAGAATTGCGCCAGTGGTAAAAGCCGCCATATCGGACGCCATGAACAGCACGGCATAGGCCACTTCTTCTGGTGTGGCGACGCGGTTCAGAGGGCTTTGGGCGCGGATGGCTTCTCCTTCTGGACGGGCGAGGTGCTCTTTCGCCATATCTGTTTCCACCCAACCGGGCGCAACCGTGCCGACGAAAATTTGGTAACGCGCCAACGCTTTCGCCAATGATTGCCCCATGGCGTTCATGGCGGCTTTACTCGCACCATAGGCTGGCGCTTCTGGTTCACCGCGAAACGCCCCGCGTGATGAGACATTGACGATACGCCCGCCACCACTGCGCATCATATGCTGGGCGGCACAATAGGCAGCGTTGGCCGCGCCGAGTAAATTCACGCTGATGATGCGCTCCCACGCTGCTAGCCACTCGCCATAAGTGACGTTATCGAGCGGATGCTCTTCATAAATACCGGCATTATTCACCAGCACATCAATACCGCCTAATTGCCGTGCGGTGCGGTCAACCATTTGGCGAACGGCATCCGCATCAGCCATATCTGCCTGCACCATAAAATGGCCGCTTCCACTTAAACGTGAGAGCGTTTCTGCGGCGGCTTCCTCATTATGGCCATAGTGAACGGCGACCTTCGCGCCACGCTCAGCGAACATGATGGCACATGCCCGTCCAATGCCACGAGAAGCGCCAGTGATTAATACCTGCTTGTTGCTGAAATCAAAATCGGTCAATTTTTGGTCTCCTTGTTCGCTTCCATGAAGAAATAATCAAGCTGGCGACTGCGGCCTTGGTGACGAATAACGCGCGTGAAGGCCGCAAGCCGCTCTAGGCCACATTTTTCTAACACCCTTATAGAGGCGAGATTATCTGCAAAACAGGTGGCGCACAAGCGCTGGACGCCCGCCACATTCACGCAATAATCTACGAGGGCGAGGGCAGCCTCTGAAGCATAGCCACGCCCCCAGTAATCCACACCCAGCCAATACCCCAATTCAAACAAATCATCACTTTCGGTGATTTTTGCCGCCCGTATTGTCCCAATGATGTCACCGCTGTCTTTTTCAATGATGACAAAGTAAAACCCCGTTTTGAACAGTTTGGCATGAGAAGCGCGCGCCAGCCAACGGCGGGCAAAATTTTCATTGGGATAAGGGATAAAGGTTTGGGCGCCGATGGCAGGATGATTGACGATTTTCTGGATGCGTTCTTCATCACTGGCCAGCGGCTGGCGCAAGAGCAAACGCGCCGTCTCTATCTTTATCATGGGGCGGCAAGCATTCTACTCATGGCGTCATTCACCGCCGAGTTTATAACCTATTTTACGCAAGAAACCGATGCGCCAAGCGATGCCGTCCTCGTCTTCAACGCCTTTGCTGGCCAGTCCGTCGATAACGCCAAGGATACCGCGCCCTTGCTCTGTTTCAGCGATGATGACCTGCGTGGGGTTCGCTGTTGCGCAGAAGATACGCACCACTTCCGGCACGGCCTGCACTTGCTTCAGAACGTTAATCGGGAAATAGCCCTCGCCCAAAAAGAGGATGAAGCTATGACCAGCAGAGAGCGCTTGGGCGTTCTTCTTCGCCAGCGCAATCATCTCATCATTCGTGCCAGACCAACGGATGAGTGCTGGCCCGCTAGCTTCGCAAAAGGCCAGCCCAAACTGAATACCGGGCACGGCATTGACTAACGCCTCGTGAACATCTTCCACTGTTTTGATGAAGTGGCTCATGCCCAATATGAAATTGATTGTTTCGGGCTTTTCAATTTGCACCACCGATAACTTGAGTTCGCTCATGGTTCATCCTTTCGCATATACGACTGTGATGAACCAATTTTGACGCATCGCTACGGTAGATGCAAAATTTGGCGCGGTTAATGTTCCATTTTATGCCAACGGCGCTGGTTACCCTGACGGTCGACGGTTTCAATGGTGTGGGTGTCGATAGTGCGCACAACATCATAGCGAGAGGTAATTTGACGGCGCACACCGTGCGGCTCTGATGATAGGAAGTAAAGCGCAGCAATGGCAACTAATAGCATAACGCCCATAACGCCTAAAAAGGCCAAAGCATAAATCGTCATTTCACTGTCCCCGTAATTCTTATTGCTTATTTACAGCATATGCCAAAACGGGAAACAGCGCCTTGTCCCCTACCCTATGCTAAGCTGACGGTCGCTCTACGGCCTGGCCTTGTATCGCCGTCACATGGCTTTGGCGGCGATATTGGGCGGGCGGCATCCCATAGCAATCGCGGAATAGGCGGTAAAAATAGCTCAAATTATCGAACCCCGCGCTTTGGGCAATTTCGTTAACGGGCAAATCGGTATGGGCTAGCATCCGAGCGGTATAGGCTAAGCGCAGTTGGTTGACGTATTCCGTGGGGGTGACGCCCAAATACTTGCGGAAGCTGCGCGCTAGATGCTCATCGCTGCGGCCTGCCAATTGGCTCAGTACAGCGCGCCCCGCGGCGAAGTTATCGGGCTTGGTCATCTCTAGGCAAAGCGCCTGTAGCCATTGCGGCACGCCATTGGGGTGAATCGTCTGCAACTGCCCGAAGTGCTCAATCAATATCTCCGCTAAAAGCGCCCGTAAGGCAGAACGGGAGACATCTGGTGTAGAGGGCAATAAGGCTAAAGCTTGTATGCGGTCAACAAGGCGCGCAGTGAGGTCGGGCGAGCAATGTTGAAGGGGGGGATAAGTTGGGTTTGAGATAGCCGCTAAGGGAAAATCTAAATAGGCCAACAGCGCTTCCAACGTTTGCACGGTAAAGGCCAAATTGGCGGCCACACAATGCTCATCAGAATAGCGGCGGAAGCGGTGCAAATCATCGGGACGGATGAGCAGTATATCGCCAGCCTGCAACACTGAACCTTGCCCGTTCACTTGATGGCGGATGCGCCCTTCTAAGATGAGCAATAACTCAAAAAAGTCGTGCTGGTGGAGCTGTGTTTTTACCTGATGAAACGCGCCAAAATAAGCGAAGTGATAGCCGATTTGCGGGTCAATGAAATCAGCGGCGAGTAAACGCGGTGGCATAAATGGCATATCTCCCAACCTGTCAACGCAATACCCACAATCGTACAGGAAAGTATGAGGATGACGCAAGAGAGGATATAGCCCGCGGCTATTACATCCGAAAACGAAAAAAGCCGCCTTTTTCGGGCGGCTCGGTCACTTTAGTTTATGTTTATTGGTGGGCGCGGGCAGCGCGACGGCGTTGCAACTCTGGCCACAATAACAGCGCGATGAGGCCATTAAGCACCACAATCACGGTACTGCCCTCGTGCCCCAACACGCCCAGCGGCAGCGGTAGTTCTAGCACAAAGGCGCTGAAAATTAGGACGATGATGACGGCAATCGAGAATGTGATATTCTGCCAGACGACGCGGCGGGCTTTACGGCTTAGGGCAATGGCAGAGAGCAAACCAGGTAAACTATCGCCCATCAGCACGAGGTCGGCAGTTTCTAGGGCGACATCTGTGCCCGCGGCCCCCATCGCAATCCCCACATCGGCCATCGCCAGCGCGGGCGCATCGTTGACGCCATCGCCAACCATTGCCACTGGCCCAACGTCCTGACGAAGTTGCTGGACGGTCGTCACTTTCTCTTCTGGCATGAGGCTGGCATAAACGCGTGTAATACCAACCTGCCCCGCGATAGTGTGGGCGACACGCGGGTTATCGCCTGTAAGCATGGCGGATTCAATACCTAGCTGACGAAGCTGGGCGATGACTTGCGGCGCTTCTGGCCGAATTTGATCGGCGAGGGCGATAATGCCCATCCAGTCGGCAGATTCATCAGCGGCTTCACAGCCACCACAGCGGGCGCACTCGCCACTGCGTACCACGCCTATTACAGTTTTGCCTTGACTTTCCAGCCGTTCATAGTCATCGAGCAGATGCTCTGGCATCGCATTATGCGCCTGTAAAAAGCGAATGCTGCCAAGGCGGACAAACTCGCCATCGACGCGGGCGGTGATACCTTGCCCTGGCACGGCGTCGAACTCGCTCACTTCGCCAAAAGTTAGGCCGCGCGCTTCTGCTGCCTGTACAATGGCTTGCGCTAGCGGGTGTTCAGAACGCGCTTCTACTGTTGCGGCCACAGCAAGTAAATCATCTTCGCCCATTTCGCAACAGGAGATAACATCAGTGACAGCGGGTTGCCCTTGTGTAAGCGTGCCCGTCTTATCAAAAGCGATGACCTTGATTGAAGCCAGCGCTTCAAGGTAAGCACCGCCTTTGAACAGCACACCAGCACGGGCGGCGGAAGCTATCGCGGAAATAAACGCGGCAGGCACGCTAATCACCAGCGCGCAGGGAGAGGCGACAGTCATCAATACCATCGCGCGGTAGAAATTACTCTCAAAATCGACCAGCCCCAACGCAGGCGGAATGACGATAAACAACGCCACTGCGACGATAATCAACAAAGCATAACGCTGCTCAAAACGCTCTAGAAAACGCTCTGTTGGTGCTTTGCTCTCCTGTGCCTCTTCCACCAGTTGGATAATTCGCGCTAGCGTAGTATCGGTGGCGGCTTTTGTCGCTTTAATATCAAGAATGCCCTGTTTATTGAGCGAGCCAGCAAAGACGCGATCGCCAACAGTTTTATCAACGGGGATAGACTCACCTGTAATGGGCGATTCATCAATAGCAGAGCGCCCTTCAACGACAACGCCATCAACTGGGATGCGCTCTCCAGGTTCAATCAGCACAATATCGCCAACTTGGATTTGCTCTAATCCAACCTCAACAACTTCACCATCACGGCGCACGCGGGCGCTATCTGGATAGAGCTTGAGCAGCCCTTGAATAGCGCGGCGACTACGCCCAATCGCATACTCCTGCAGCACATTGCTGAGGGAGAACAGGAAGAGCAATATCGCCCCTTCGCGCCAATCGCCAATACTGGCCGCACCTAGCGCCGCCAATATCATCAGCAAATCGACATCAATTTCCCGCTGTAGCAAACTGGAAAAAGCGGCCTTCGCACCGAAGAAACCGCCAGCAATATAGGCGATGACGTTCAAGCCTAGCAACACAGCTTCTGGCCATGCGCTATGCTCGCCAATCACACCGAGAATGATAGCAAGCGCCGTCACCACCACCAAACGCGGCTCTAGCCAATCCTGGCTTAACCAACGAATAGGAGGCGGCGCGGCTACCTCTGGGCGGGCGGTGGAATTGGTCATAGGTAACAGACTCATAGCACCTCTACACCATACTTTTTCGCTTCCGACGATTTCATTTTAACACAGGTTAATTTAATTTATATATCCAAATGAAACCAAAAATATCGCTGTGTAAAATTTTTATATTTTTCTGATGCGCCCGCCCTCGCAATAGAAGAAATACGGGAAGCATTGTAAGATATGGCATCCTATATCTATCTTCGCATAAAATGTTTTATGTCGTCTATATGACAAGCGACACTTCGCCAGACGCAAAACATAAGGTTTGAAATCGCCATGCCAACGCCCTTCAGCCATCTTGTCGTTGCCCAACAGCTATTCGATGATGCGCAAATCCCCCCGATGCTCATGCGGTTACTAGAACAGCATAAAGCGACATTTCTATTGGGCAACATCGCACCTGATGCCCGCGTTCCCGGTGCGGGACGAGATGCCACTCATTTCTATCGCTTCAACGAGGTGATTAAAGAGCATCTATGGAAGCGCATGTTAGCGGCATTTCCCACACTATCCCAGCCGCAAAATGGCCAGCACTTCGCGTTTTTGTTGGGCTATGTCGCCCACCTAGCGGTTGATGAATGGTGGGCGGTGGAAGTGGTTCATCCTCATTTTGCACGACCATGGCAGGGGAAAACTATCCGCGACCAGTTCATTGGGTTACATCTGGCGCTTATCTATCTAGATGAGCGCGATTTGCCCCAGATAAAGAAAAACACAGGTCAATCATTACTCCGCGTAGAGCCTGATGGTTGGCTGCCGTTTATGCCTGATTCAGTCTTGAGTAGCTGGCGCGATTTCGTCGGGTCACAGCTTTTGCCTGATGGCGAAAGCCGAACGATGGAGATATATGGCGCGCGCATCGGCCTTAAACCGAAAGAAATACGGCATATTCTTGATGATGAGGCGACATTGAAAACACGCCTGTGGGACTATGTACCTAAGAATGTCATCACCACCGCCCCAGATGGTTTTTACCCTTTCGCCCGTGACCAGCTCATTATGTTTTATAACCACATTACTACAAACCCCTAAAAGCCCCATACCGCTCCACTGAATTAAAATCAGCCCAATTGCTTGACATTGTAGTTACTACAGGGTTTATCATGTGACTGATAGCGTTGTTTATCACGAAAAAGGCGAGATGATGCGCATACGCGAACTCAGTCAACGGACTGGCGTACAGGTAGAAACGATACGCTTTTACGAGCGCAGTGGTATTTTGCCACCAGCAAAACGGGCACCAAACGGTTATCGTGTCTATGATGAGGTAGATGTTGAGCGATTGCGTTTCATTCGTGGCGCGCGGCAACTGGGCATTAGCTTAGAGGCCATCGGGCGTATTTTGCGCCACCGCGACGAGGGCATAGCCCCCTGCAGCCAAGTACGAGAGCTGTTGGCGGCGCAAATTGCCAAAGTTGAAGCGCGCATCGCTGAGCTGAAGCGCGTTCGTGAAGAGTTACGTCGTATTCGTGATAGTGGCGCGACATTGCCCGATGATGTGGTCATGGAAAACTGTGTTTGTGGCCTCAT
>DAOTWU010000282.1:0-4491 GCA_034435735.1 Anaerolineae bacterium
GATACGAACTTCTGGCCGACCAACTTGAATAGAGATAAGTTCCATCGAGATTTACACTCCTGATTGCACAACTGCCACCGCTTCTGCAACAACATCCATCGCTTCGTCAAGTTGTGCATCAGTAATGGTCAATGGCGGGAGGAAGCGAATACAGTTGCTATATAAACCAGCGCGGATGGCAATAACTCCGCGCTTCAGTGCTTCTGCACTTATCTGTAGCGTTTGTTCTGGTGCAGGCGTTTTCAATTCACGGTCTAACACGAGTTCCATCACTAACATAGAGCCTAGCCCGCGCACATCGCCAACAAGCGCGTTATCGGCCTGAATGCGTTCTAAGTGTTGACGCAGGCGCAAGCCAATCGCTTCGGCTCGCTGTAAAAACGATGGCTGGCGAATAGCCTCGATGGCGTTGATGGCGGCGACACAAGCAAGCGGGTTACCGCTATATGTCCCCCCCAAGCCGCCAGGATGGGGCGCATCCATAATCTCTGCGCGGCCAGTTACTGCTGCAAGGGGCATACCAGCCGCCAGTGATTTAGCAGTTGTGATGAGGTCTGGTTGTATGCCATAGTGTTCAACAGCAAAGAGCTTGCCAGTGCGACCAAAACCGCTTTGAATTTCATCAGCCACCATAACGATACCGTGCTCATCACACAGTTCGCGGATACGCTGTAAAAAGCGCGGGGGCGTTGGCAAGAAGCCGCCCTCACCCTGTACTGGCTCGATGACAATAGCGGCAACAGCAGAAGGGTCTACTTGGGCAATGAACGCATTCTCTAGTTGGTTGATGCTCCATTCGATATATTCTTCTTGTGTCATCCCCAACGGCGTGCGGTATAAGTTAGGGAATGGCAGACGGTACACTTCGGGGGCAAATGGGCCAAACCCTTTTTTGAATAAAGCGTATTTACTGGTCATGGCCATTGTCATGTTAGTACGGCCATGATATGCCCCCTCAAAAACGATAATAGCCTGCCGCCCAGTATAAGCACGGGCGATTTTCACCGCGGCTTCAACCGCTTCTGCACCACTATTGACCAAAACGCTCTTTTTCTCGCCAGCGATAGGCGCGACTTCATTCAGCAGTTCACAAACGCGCACATAAGACTCATATGTGGCGACAATAGCGCACATATGAATGAGTTCGGCGGCTTGTTGCTGTAAAGCCTGTACAACTTGTGGTGGGCAATGACCAACAGCCAATGCACCAATACCACCCGCTAAATCGATGAGCGTATTCCCATCAACATCGGTGACAGCCGCACCTTCTGCATGAGCAATTGCAATTGGTGTGAGTTTGCCCGCACCACGCGAAGCTGCTGCCTCTCGCCGTGCAACGATGGACTGGCTTTTAGGGCCGGGGATGTCGGTAACAAGGTTTATTGTGCCCATAAAATATCCTTTGAAAAAACACTCTACACCCCCACATTATAGCTTTAAGCAGGACAATAAACGTAGTGCCTGCAAACACCAATTTTTACCCATCATGACCATCACGGCGCAAGATAACAAAGCCCCCATAACTGGCGACATCATGCATCCCCGTGCCAAAGCCTCCGCCCGCTGTCACAATTTGCCAGCCATCAGCCAATAGCCCAGCTAATTTGCGCTCAGCTGCCTCAGTATTCAAAAGGCGACCATCTGGCTTATTCGTTCCAGTCAGAGAAATCCAGATAATTTTCACCTCCGGCATGATTTTGCTCCTTGAAAAACTTCTTAACTGGCACGCTTTAATCATAACTGGTTACAGAGAATTGAACGGTGATATAGATTACATAAAATGCCCCCACTCAAGCGGCGGGAGTATTTATTAAGCAGCAGTTACACCCTGCACCTACAACGAAAGAGGGTTATTGAGGCCAGAAGCGATAGCGTCATCTTGTGCAGCGACTAAGCCACTGACAAGTATGGCTAAACAAATTGCAACAATTTTGTGGAGCATAGTATCATCCCTAACTAGGGAAAATAAAATGCACCCCAATGCACACAACCATTGTATATAGTTTTATCATTTCTCGATTAAACAAACTATAACTATAAAATCCTGGAAAGGCTTAGCTATGGCACCAATACATGTTGTACAAAAAAACGCCATTACTATTATCACGATAACCCGTCCCCACCGCCGCAACGCTATCAATCGCGAGACTGCCGACGCCCTAAGAGATGCCTTCTTAGCCTTTGATACTGATGAAACGCAAAAGGTGGCAATTCTAACGGGGGGTGATGAGGTCTTTTGTGCAGGTGCAGACCTGAAAGAAATAGAAGGGCTGGACATTCACACAGAAGAGGGGCCTTTGGGCTTTACCCGTTTACAGCTGAACAAACCCGTAATCGCCGCCATTGCCGGATATGCTGTCGCCGGTGGTTTAGAAATAGCGTGTTGGTGCGACCTACGCATTGCCGATGAAAGCGCGATATTGGGCTGTTTTGAACGGCGTTTCGGTGTGCCGTTGGTCGATGGTGGCACACAGCGCTTACCCCGTATCGTTGGACTGGGGCGCGCGCTGGAGATGATTCTTACTGGCAGGGCAGTGCCAGCCCAAGAAGCGCTATCATGGGGATTAGTGAATGAGGTGACGCCACAAGGGCAGCATCTGGCTAGAGCCATAGAACTCGCCCAACAACTAGCACAATTTCCACAAATTTGTATGCGTAATGACCGAATGGCAGTTTATGAGGGGCTAGGGCGAAACCTAGAAGAAGGGCTAATTATGGAGCGTGATTTAGGCGCAAACACGCTCGCCAGTGGCGAGACGTTCAGCGGGGCGCGACGCTTCACAGAAGGGGAAGGACGTAGTGGGCGTTTTAGCGAAAGTAGAGATGAATGATGGATGATTTTCCGCTTATGAGCAATATCCCCCCTATCACCACAGAGCAGATGCGGGAAGTTGATCGCTTGATGATAGAAGAATATGGCATCGCACTGCTACAAATGATGGAGAATGCAGGGCGCTGTTTAGCACATCTGGCGCGACAGCGTTATTTAGGTCAACCGCAAGGGCGCACAGTGGTTGTACTAGCAGGAACGGGCGGTAATGGTGGCGGGGCATTGGTCGCAGCGCGGCGATTACATAACTATGGGGCGAAGGTCATTATTTATACAACTCGTGAAATGCACGATTTTACGCCCACAGCTAAGCATCAACTTCAGATTTTGTTGAATATGGGCGTTGATGTGCACTTCGTGACAATACCAGATACGCATATACTGGCTGACATCATCCTCGATGGCATTATTGGCTACAGTTTAAGAGGTGCGCCAAGAGGAACGGCGGGCGAACTCATACACTTCGCCAACCAACATCCAGCCCCAACACTGGCTTTAGATACGCCTAGCGGGCTTGATACAACAACAGGCATTGCCAATGAACCAACGATAAACGCTGATGCCACCCTTACACTGGCTTTACCCAAACGAGGCTTACTGGTCAACAGCGCTGTGCCCTATGTGGGCCAATTGTATCTAGGTGATATTAGCGTACCGCCCCAGCTTTACAGCAAATTAGGGCTAGAGATAGGCGCTATCTTCGCCCAAAGCGACATTGTTAAGCTAAGCCATTAAACGCCCGTATAAATCCAGCAAACGCTGTGCGGCTATACCCCAGTGATAACGGTCGCCACCTTTGCGGGCGGCCTCTTGTAAAGCGGCGTGTCTTGCGGGGTCGCGTAATTGCTCGAATGCATCTAACACATTTTCCTTGGTTGGATGATTCAGCCACACACCTGCGCCAACATCTTCTAATATATCGCTCAATTCACCTACATTGTGCAGCGCTATCACAGGCCGCCCCGCCGCCAAAGCTTCAAACAGTTTATTGGGCGTACTGTAATAAGCAATGTGGGCGTTGGGATTGAGGCAATAATAAATAGCATCTCCCGCGGCAGTATATCGTGCTACATCATCTAAAGGCACAGCACCTAACCAGTGAATATTGGTGTGTTGCTGAGCCATATCTGTAACAAGTGGCTCATCTGGCCCATAGCCGCCGATGATGATATGAATATCTGGCGCATCAACAGCCGCTTCTAATAACGGAGCGATACGGCGGTCTGGTTGAAGCACGCCTATATACACCACTGCCAGCGCATCTTGCGGGATATTGAGCTTTTGGCGGATTTTCTGCCGCACAGCAGTTGGCAAACGAAACTGCTCTAAACGCTTCCAGCTACCAATAACAACAACTTCCTTTGCCCCCCGATCGCGCAATTCTTTCGCTAGCCGTCCGCCAACAGTAATGACAGCATCTGCCCGCCGCAAAAAGGCCTCCTCAATGCGTATCGCCACAGGAGCTTTACGGCCTCGCCCCGTACGGTTGGCAGGCAGCGGTTCGTGCGCATCGTAAATCCAGGGCACACGTTTCATACGCGCCAGCAACCAAGCAACAGGCATCGGCTGGTGTTCGTGGCAATGTATGATGTGATAACGTCGCACCAACCCCAAACGCAACACCCACAACCAATAAAAAAGAATGGCTAGGCCACTGCTAC
>DAOTWU010000283.1:0-3884 GCA_034435735.1 Anaerolineae bacterium
AACGTTGCTCGTTGGCGCGCGTGGCCATTTGAAAGAAGCGGTGAATTACTATCCTGAGGGCTATCTGGCGCGCTGGTTTCGGGAAAAGCGCCGCGAGACCGTGCCCATTTGGATGATGGCGCGGCAGGGCGTCATCCCCTTGCGCACCTGCTACGAGACGCTGGTCACGAACTTTAAGATAGATACTGTTATTCTGGTCGATGGCGGGGTAGATTCGCTCATGCGTGGTAATGAAGCGCATCCCGGCAGCATTCTGGAAGATAGCGTCTCATTGGCGGCGATTTCTCGTTTAGATGTGCCTGTCAAGATATTGGCGACGATTGGCTTTGGGACAGAGGTGGAAGAGAACCTCTCTGGCTACCATGCGCTGGAAAATCTGGCCGCTTTAATGGGGCAGGGCGCTTGTTATGGCAGTTGCTCACTTGTACCACAGATGCCCGCTTTTCAATACTATGAACAAGCCTGCCGCTATGTTTGGGAACAGCCTAACCACAGCAAGAGCCATATCAGCACGCGCATCATTCCTGCGGTGCGGGGGCAATTTGGCGATTATCACATGTATCCCGATGACCACAATACGCCCGTTTTTATCTCGCCCTTGATGGCGCTCTATTGGTTTTTCGATGCTGAAGTGGTTGCATCCCGTAATTTACTCATTCCCCACATTCGGGATTCACTGACCTTTGAGGATGTCTTGACGGCCTTTACTGGCTATCTTGCACAGGTTTCATCGCTGCGGCCTGCGGCGGGTATTCCGTACTAGACAGTGTTTAGGAGGTTGGATTGGACGCTATTCTTGAAAATCGTGATGAATGGCTAGCAGCCTTCCGTAGTGGTTGGTTAGCTCATTATCAAGCGACGGGCGAAACGGATTGGGGGCAATATCCCCGCCCAAACAACCGCACCGCGCCCGCTGGTGAGGCTGTCCGCCTGAGCGAAAGTCGTTTGCTATTGATTACATCGGCAGGCAGCTACTTACGGGATGGCCAACACCCCTTTGATGCCGATGATGATTTGGGCGACTATACCATTCGCACCTATCCCTCAAATACGCCATTGGAAGCCCTTGCTTTTGCGCATGGTCACTATGACCACACCGCCGTTGAGCAAGACCCGCAGGTGCTTGTGCCATTGGGGCATTTGCAGGATATGGCTGCCACTGGAGAAATAGGCGAGTTAGCGCCCACCGTTATCAGCTTCATGGGCTATCAGCCAGATTTGACGCGAGTGGTGGATGAACTCATTCCACTAATTGTTGAAGCTGCGCGGAAAGATGGTGCACATGCCGCCTTGCTGGTGCCTGCCTGACCGCTATGTTGCCAATCCGTGGGATTGGTTGCCAGAGCATTAGAAGCGGCGGGTATTGCCAGCACCTTGACCAGCTGGAATCCAGGCCGAACCCGCCCAACATTGCCGCCCCGCGCCACATTCACTAAGCTCAATCGGGGCGCAACTTTAGGCCGCCCGCATGACGTTGAACAGCAACTGCGCGTTTTGCGCGCTACGTTGGCCTTGCTGGAGCAGGATGCGCCACAGGACTATATGCGTCTAGATGAAAGTGCGGAGTAACGCTATTGGGGGGCGAAGCGCGCTTCTTCTGCCGATATGAGGGTAAAGATGAAGCGGCTGCCTTGATTGGGTTGGCTTTCTACAGTGATGTCGCCCCCTAGCTTAGTTATAATGCGCTTGACTATAGATAGCCCCAGTCCAAATCCCTTTTGTTTGGATTTGCTATCAACACGGGTGAACATCTCGAATAGGTCTTGTTGGTCTGCTTCGGCGATGCCTATCCCGTTATCTTCAACAGTGATATAAACAAAGCGCCCCTCGCGGTGGCCATAGATGCGAATGGTGGGGTCGGGGTTGTCGTCACCCATGTATTTGATGGCATTGCCGATGAGGTTGGCGAAAACTTCTTCTAGCCATGGCAAGTGACCAAAGACGGGCGGCAAATCTTCCTGTATCCCTACATGGATGTGTTCTTCGCGAATGCGGTCAATATAACGCATGAGGGCGTTTTGCGCCGCTTGTGAAGCATTAATCGTGCTGATGGTCTCATCGGCGTCGGTTACGCGCGCTAGATAGAGCAACTGCTCAATCATATTGTTCAGCCGTTCCGCTGCCCCGCGGATTTCCGCCAGATAGCTCGCCAATTCAGGCGGCATATCGTCTTGATATTTCAGCCGTGCCAGCCCAGTATAAGTGAAAATCACACTGAGCGGGGCTTTGAGGTCGTGCGCTACAGTATGGCTATAGGCATCTAGCTCTCTGTTACGCTCTTCCAATGTTTGTACATAGCGATTCAAGTCTTTATGCAACATGGCGTTGCGAATGCTCATGCTCACCTGTCGGGCGATGGCTTGCATAATCGAGACATCTTCGCGGGTGAAATTGCGCTTTTCTCTAGATTCCCAAACTTCGATAATCCCCAGCGGTAAATTGGGTTCAATCTTCAACGGGATTTGTATCACCGATTTCGCCCCATAGCGCTCCATATGCTCGCGCTCTTCTGATTCTAAATCGGGGTCATCTATGTGAAAGATTGCCATAGGTTGTGGCGAGGTAATCCATGCCAGCGTATCTGGGAAATCTTGATCAATAGAATAAACATGCCCTAAATCGCTCGCTTGTTCTTCAGGAGAAGCTTGTGGGCTAACATATTCTGCAATCACCTTGAGCGTACGATTGTGAACATCAACTTCGCTGATATAAGCGCTGGTTGCTCCTAGCGATTCTACACAGGCGCGCGCCACCTGTGTCAGCACATTGTTGAGGTCTAGGGAAGAGGTAACCGCCCGTGAAACTTGCGTTAGAATTTCTAAGAAGCGATTACGGCGGGCGAGTTGTTGTTCGCGTTGTTGTAATAGATGATGCAGCCGCGCATTGCGGATGTTCATCGTCACCTGTTGCGCCAGTAGCGTTACAAACTCCAATTCATCAGGCTCGAAATGACGGTTTGCATGCTCGTCTAATAACTCAATGTACCCCCGCGCACCTGGCGCAGTATAGAGCTGGATAACCAACATCGCCTGTGCCCCAAATTGCGCTAAGTGCTTACGCGTGGCCGCACTACAAGCTTCTGCTGAAATGTAATAAGGGGCTGTACTCTGGCGGCAATGGTTATATAGCTCTGGTATTGTATCCTCAAGGTCAATCGCATAAGGCTCGGAAACAACGCCCTCGTGCGTGGCGCTTAAGGTGGTCATGCCGCTCTCGACATCCCATTCCCAAACTAATGCCTGTTTGACATGGATAATTTGTGCGGCATAGTGTGCCACCTTGTGCAGGATTTCGAAGAAGTCTAGTGTTGACGAGACTGTTTTTGCCGCTTCGTTCAATGCAGCTAATATCTGGTTGCGGTACTCGATGCGTTGTTCTGCATAAAAGGCTTGCAGGTGGGTTTTTATGCGGTGGCGCAGCACTGTCCAATGTGGCGGTTTGGGGATGAAGTCAGTCACACCTGCTTCAAATGCAGCGTCAATTGTCTGCGGATTATCATGCGCCGTAATCATCAGAATAGGGGTTTTATGGCCATCATGGCGCAAGTGATGGCAAAAATCTATCCCACTACCATCTGGTAATTGTTCATCTAGTAAAATTAAATCTGGCGAATGGGTATTATAAAGCGCTGTGGCCGTTTTGGCATCTGCCGCCACAATGACATCGTAACTATTTGCTTGGATGAAATCGGCCAGCGCTTTCCTCATGGAAGCATCATCTTCAACAATGAGGATAACTGGCATAGGCTTCACAGACATTTCTTACCCCTATATGACTTGCCTTCAGTATAAAGCCATATAGCCCTATGCCAAGTCTATTAGCGCACTTTGTAGTATAAATTCCTGTAATTTTCAGAAAGATAACATTTTACAAACGTTTTTAAC
>DAOTWU010000284.1:0-12370 GCA_034435735.1 Anaerolineae bacterium
CGCTACTGCGGGGTCAAACTCACGTGCGACGATATTCGTTCCACCCCAGTGAAAAACGGGGTTCGCATACAAATTCAAGCCACCAGTATGAAACAGAGGCAACACAATATAATGCACGGTATTGCAGCTCAATCCGGTGGGAATGCTGATATTAATCACATTCCAAAAGGTCATGCCATGTGTGATGATGACGCCTTTTGGGCGACCAGTCGTGCCAGATGTATACATGATAGTCATTGGCGTATCATGTGAAGTTTGTGGGTCCATAACCACTTCACTCCCGCCCTGTTCAATGGCTTTATCATATGCAGGCGCATCATCTTGCGGATTTTCACCCAAATCAATGCGCAAGCCAAATTTGAGCGAGGTTTGCTCCATTAAAGGAGGGATACGGTCAGCAAATTCGTTATCATAGACAATGCCCAGTGCTTCCGCATCACTGACAATAAACACCAGTTCTGGCACGGCGAGACGCCAATTCAAAGGCAACATAATCGCACCAAGGCGCACACAAGCAAACTGAAAGACAAAATACTCGGCAGAATTCTTCGCTAAAATCGCTAACCTATCACCAGCTTTTACGCCCCACTGGTCTTTCAAATACCCAGCTAAACGACCAATACGCTCGTGCAATTGGGCATAGGTATATTGTGCACCGGTGTGTTGGTCGATCAGCGCAATTTTCTCCGGTGTACGGTCGGCATGAAAGGCTATCCAATCGGCAGCGAGTATCATAAAAAACTCCCTATTTTGAACATTGTTAGCACATGGCTGATTATACCGCGCACGGGCGATAACCTATAAATTTTCTCCACCTATGACGGGTTGAGCGCCTAACTGAGCTAACGTTTCATAGAAACTAGGGAAAGAATCCGCCGCACAGCGTGCGTCATGTAAAATAGTTTCGCCCTCGGCAACCAAACTAGCGACCGCAAGGCTCATAGCAACACGATGGTCATCATGTCCATCTACATGAGCACCGATTAAAGTTTGTGAGCCTATGACACGAAAGCCATCGGGCGTTTCGGTGATTTTTGCACCTAATTTAGAGAGTTCTTGTGTCATCACAGCGAGGCGGTCTGTCTCCTTAACACGCAATTCTTCAGCATCACGGACAACAGTCTCTCCTTCCGCACATAATGCGGCCACCATAAACACAGGGAATTCGTCAATCATACGCACAACGGTCTCGCCACTAATAGCAACACCTTTTAATAAAGCATGACGCACACGAATGTCGCCAACGGGTTCGCCAGCTTGCACCCCTTCATTAAAGACTTCAATATCGGCCCCCATCTCTAAGAGCACATCAAGAAGACCAGTACGGGTGGGATTGAGATTGACATTGGTAATGGTGATGTCACTACCTGGCACAATTGAAGCCGCAACAATTAGAAAAGCCGCTGAGGAGAAATCGCCGGGTACAGTAATATCAATTGGGTTTAATGTATTCCCCGGATTCAAGATGATACGCTGACCATCACGAATAATATCTGCCCCCATTGCAGCAAGCATACGTTCAGTATGGTCGCGGGCGGGGCCAGGCTCTTCAATCATAGTAGCATTGGAGGCGGACAATCCAGCTAATAGCACCGCGCTTTTCACTTGTGCGCTAGCAACTGGCAACGCATAGCGAATACCCCTTAAATGAGCGGGTTTGATATGCAATGGGGCACGATTTTCAACTGCGTTGATATTGGCCCCCATCATTTGCAAAGGGTGAATAATCCGCTTCATAGGGCGGCGGCGCAATTGTGCACTGCCATCAAGGGTGCTTTCAAATGGTTGGCCAGCAAGAATACCTGCAGCTAGGCGAATACCTGTACCTGCATTGACAAAATTCAGAGGGGCGTCTGGTTTTTGCAGTGCACCGCCGTGGATGGTTAGGGTATGGGCATCATGTCGTTCAATTTTCACACCCAAGGCTTGAACACAACTGAGCGTCGCTTCGGTATCGCCAGCGGCAAGCCAACCGCGAACATGGGAAACACCCTCGGCTAATGCGCTAAATAGCACGCTACGGTGCGATATAGACTTATCGCCGGGAACAGTAACAGCCCCATGTAAGGGGGCGCTTGTATGCAAAATCAAAGTTTCAGGTTCAAGTTGTCCGTTTTTGCTCATATTCTTCAGCCCATTGCAAACGTTTTTCTCGTATTGGTGTAAGAGCGTCAACGAGCTTTTGCTCATCACGCGAGATTAGCAACGTCTCTAACATAGCGAGTTGCATCCGAAATTCAGCGAGTAAAGTTGCGACGGCCTGTGTGTTAGTGCTCAAAATATCACCAATCATCTGAACATCGCTCCCCGCCAAACGGCTCATATCCCGAAAACCACTCGCCGCCAAACGCCAGACAGCATCATCCTGTTCAGCTTCATGGGCAGCCGTTGCCACTAGTGTCACGCTGAGCAAATAAGGAAGATGGCTGATAGTGGCAACAATCCGGTCATGACGTAAAGCATCCATTTCAATTGGCACAGCGCCTAATGCTTCTACAAAAGAAAGCGCGCGCAATCGGGTGGCGGGCGTTGTACGGCGCGTTGGGCAAAGCACAAAGGGGCGGTCGCGATACAAATCAGCATCGGCAGCAGCGATACCACTGCGCTCTTTGCCAGCCATAGGATGGCCACCAATTGCGTGTATCCCAACAGGCAAATGCCCCATCGCTGTACAAATATCCTGTTTGGTGCTCCCCATATCAATCAACAATGTGTTTGAGCGCAAGTAAGCCCCAATACGGTTAGTAATGAGTTGAATAATGGTGCGTACAGGCGCCGCCATCACCACCGTTTCAGCATCGCTGACAGCCTCTCGCAAATCGTCCGTTGCCTCATCAACAATACCATTCGCCAAAGCGTATTCCCGTGAAGCGGGATTGGGGTCACAGGCGACAATAGTTTCGATATGCGGGCGTAACGCCAGTGCTAAAGAGCCGCCCATCAACCCCAACCCAACAATGGCTAAATGGCGGGTGCGAAATGTGCCGGTAAAGCCATCTTCTGACATATTAAGCCGACCGATTCACTGCCTCTGCAACACGGCGAACATTTTGCATCAGTTGCTCGAAACGTTTGAATGTCAAGCTCTGGCGACCATCTGACATGGCATCTTCGGGTTTAGGATGCACTTCGATAATCAGGCCATCTGCGCCAGCAGCCACCGCTGCTTTAGAAATAGCTTCAACATATTCCCATTTGCCCGTGGCATGGCTTGGGTCAAAAACAACGGGCAAATGCGTTTCCTGCTTAAGGACAGGTACAGCATTAATATCAGCAGTATTGCGGGTGGCGGTTTCGAAGGTGCGAATGCCTCGTTCACAAAGCATAACGCGGGTATTGCCATGAGAGAGGACATATTCGGCAGCCATCAATAAATCTTTGACAGTGCTAGACATACCCCGCTTCAGCAATACTGGGTGCTGACTTTCGCCCACAGCGTTCAAAAGTGTGAAATTCTGCATATTACGCGCGCCAATTTGCAGCACATCGGCATATTCTGTGACCATAGGGACAAGCGCAGGGTCCATTATCTCAGTAACAATGGGCAATCCCGTTACTTCACGCGCTTCGGCCATCCATTGCAAAGCCTTTTCTCCGTGCCCTTGGAAGCTGTAGGGCGATGTGCGCGGTTTGAATGCGCCACCACGCAGAGCCGTAGCACCTGCCTCTTTGACGGCGCAGGCCGTTTCGATAATCATCTCACGACTTTCAACAGAGCAGGGACCAGCAATAACCAAAATACGATCACCGCCCATTTGACACCCGTTAAGTGGAACGAGCGTATCATTGGGATGGAAAACACGGCTGGCCAGTTTGTAAGGGACGGAAACGCGTACGACTTTATCTACCCCATCCATGGTACTGTAATTTTCCTCACGCAAAGGCGTTGGGCTTTCACCAACTACCCCGATAATGGTACGCTCTTCACCCTCAGAGAGATGGGCACGGTAGCCATCTTTTTCAATACGAGAAATGACATCGGCGATATTTTTGGCAGATGCGTTGTGTTTCATAATAACAATCATGGTCAGCCTCCTTATAAGCTGTTGGTTAATTTCTGTGCTAAATCTGGGCGCAGGCAGGTTGCGCCTTTACTGAAAACGTGATGTATCTCATCCTGCCGACGAGTTGTATTCCAATGAATCAAAATACGTATACAGCGGTCTAGCCCTCCGGGAACATCTATTTCTTGAAACCCCATCAACGCGACTTGTGTCCACCCTAACTCACGTGCGGCTTTTGCTGGATAAGCAGCATTTAAGTCAGGTGTGGTAGAAAAAAGAATGCTAGCAACATCTTCTTCTTGAATACCATTTACATCTATCATTTGTTGCAGCAATTCGCGGGTTGCCTGCAAAATTGCTTCTGGTGTATTGGCATCCGCCGTTGTAGCGCCACGAACACCTCTAAACTTCATCCCGGCCATCTGTGCCCCTTTCGTGCTTGCCCTATGCAAACAAAAAGAGCGCGGGGCGTTGCCCTGCGCTCGTGATTCCAACCTAATCTGGCTTCTCAACCATTGCAATTAAGCAATAAGCAACGCCCTACACCGTCCTATGTAGTCGCTAAAGTAAAAGTAAAAATAGGTGTAAAAACGAGCGTTGTGCTTAGGTTGCACGGCTTTATCCTCAATGCAAATATGTTACATCGCAGAGCATACACCGAATCACAGACTGTGTCAAATATTTAGTTAGGCCAATATCCGAAACAAAGCAATTACATATACTTCGCACAAGGACGGTTGGCTAAATTACACAGCCCGAAACCGGAATAAAGTTGTTAAGATGCAGGCGCTGGCTAATCAAGTGCGGCGCGCAAAGATTGAGCAAGATTTTTCACTGCTTCAGTGCCTTGCTCTGCAGCACGAACCAGCGCACTACCGACGATAAATCCATCAACAAGGCCGTTCATCATGCGAGCGTGTTGCGGCTGGCTGATGCCAAAACCCAAGACCAAGCGAGTATCGGTTTCGGCACGAACACGTGCAATAAAATCGGCTAAATCTTCTGGTAAATCTTTGCGCGCGCCTGTAATGCCAGTAAGAGAGACAACGTAAATGAACCCCCGTGCCTGCTCCGCAACCAATTGAATACGTTCTTGGTTACTGGTGGGCGCAAGGAAGAAAATCAGCGCCATGTCTTCTTTAGCACAAATTTCAGTGAAGAGATTGGCTTCTTCTGGTGGTAAATCTGGAATAATCACGCCATCTGCTCCGACTTCACGCGCATCTTTCACAAAAGCCTCAACACCATAGGCTAAAAGCGGGTTAAGATAGCTCATCATGAGCATAGGTTGCTTTACACCGCGTTGCCGCAGTTCTTTCACGGCTTGCAAACAACGTGTTACGGTAATGCCATTTTCTAGGGCGCGTTGGGTTGCGGCTTGAATCGTTGGCCCATCAGCTAAGGGGTCACTAAAAGGAATGCCAATTTCAAATCCATCAACCCCCACCTGTGCCATTGCTTCTATTGCATCTAAAGAGGCATCATAATCAGGGAAGCCAATAGGGAAATAGGGCAAGAAAGCAGCACGGTTCGCCTGCTCCGCCGTGCTAAACATCGCATCAATCGCTTGTAGACCATGACTGGTGAGTATTGTCATTGCACGTCCTTTGTAGCCGTATCATTACGTAAAGCTTGCAACAATTTGTGTATCGCTTGCACCACAAACTCAGGCTCTGTCACCGGTATATAATGGTTAGTTTCTTCCGTTGTTAAAAACTCAGCATTGGGAGAAAGATTGACCAAATCGCGCTGAAAATCTCCCCAACGCCGCTCGCTCTTCAAGTCTTCATCAATAGCGCGAGAGATAACAACAAGCGGCAAATCGCCCAATGTATCTGGCAAATCAATCCCACGCTCAAAAAGAGGGGTGGCTTCATCAAGAACGGGTTCTGTATTGCGCAGATTAAGCGCCAGAAAACGGGCGCGCTCTGCTTTTGGAGCGATGTTGTAATGAGTCATAATACGCGGCAAAATCAGGCGCATTAAACCAATGCGCTTGAAAAGACGCACACGGCGCAAACGGGCAGTCTCTCCGTCAATATCACGGTCGTTCAACATGCCCGGGTGTGAAGAATCCACCAAAACAAGCCCTGCAACCTCGTTAGGGTATTGTTGGATATACTTTCGGGCATATAAGCCACCGAAAGAATGCGCCACAAAAACATAGGGTTTGGGCACATTGAGCGCTTCTAACAGGCGATGGAGTTCCTCTGCAATGCGCTCTGGTGTACGGGGTTGCGTGCTCGGTTTGCTCCAGCCATAGCCAGCGCGGTCGTATGTCACAGAGCAAACCTCATCCCCTAGCCCTTTTTGTACATATTCCCAATCAATACCGCTGTTCCCCACACCAGCCTCAAAAACGATTGTGGGTGCTCCTTGCTCACGCCCCATAACTAGTGCGTGAAGGCGATGCCCGCCAACATCCACAAGCTCACCGGGAGGCGGGTAACGCAAACGGTCGCGCTTATCTTGTATAAATTGGTACACCGCGCCGAGAACAGGCAAAGCAACAAGTATGAGTAAAATAACCAACAATGGTGACATCACCTATTCTCCCAGTGCTTTAATAACTGTGTCGAGGTCTTTATCACCGCGGCCAGAGAGGTTAACTAAAATAATCTCATCTCGCGACATTTGGGGAGCACGCTTTATCGCCTCAGCAACAGCATGAGAGCTTTCCAAAGCAGGGATAATACCCTCTAATTTGCTGAGCAACTGAAACGCTTCGAGAGCTTCATCATCAGTGGCCAAAGTGTAATAAGCGCGCTCTATTTCACGCAGATAGGCATGTTCTGGGCCTACTGAAGGATAGTCCAAACCTGCGCTAATGCTGTGCGTTTCCATAATTTGGCCATCTTCATTTTGCATCACATAAGAACGTGTACCATGTAGAACACCGGGACGGCTGATAGAAAGGTCTGCAAAACGTGCAGCGTGTTGCTTACTTTCTACGCCATGGCCACCAGCTTCTACTCCGATAAGGTCTACATCGCCATCATCACGAAAAGCGTGAAAGAGGCCAATCGCGTTACTACCACCACCCACACAAGCGATACAAACATCTGGCAAACGCCCTGCTTCTTCAAGCATTTGCTGGCGTGCTTCAACACCAATCACACTCTGAAAATCGCGCACCATCATCGGATACGGGTGCGGACCTAGAGCAGAGCCGAGCAGGTAAAAAGTGGTACGCACATTTGTCACCCAATCACGGATAGCCTCGTTAATAGCATCTTTCAGTGTCTTGCTACCACTTTCAACCGGAATGACATCCGCACCCAATAACTTCATACGGAAAACATTGGGCTGTTGGCGAGCAATATCCACGCTACCCATATAAACATGGCACTCCAACCCTAACAAGGTGGCGGCTGTGGCACTAGCAACGCCATGCTGCCCGGCACCTGTTTCGGCAATAACGCGCTTCTTGCCCATGCGGCGTGCTAGTAACGCCTGTCCTAAAGCGTTATTGATTTTATGCGCGCCGGTATGCGCGAGGTCTTCGCGCTTTAGGTAAATTTGTGCCCCACCAAGATGCTCACTCAAACGACGGGCATAAGTCACTGGCGTGGGGCGGCCTGTATAGGTGCGCTGTAGATGTGCAAGTTCTTGATGAAAAGCGGGGTCTGCCATCGCTTCTTGATAAGCCACAATGAGTTCATCGAGGGCAGGCATCAGCGTTTCTGGAACAAAACGCCCACCAAACGCACCAAAATAGCCGCGTTCATCCGGTAAACCGGTCAAATTTCTCTTGATATAATCCGCCATTATTGTCCTCGATTCATCACCCAACAGACCGCACTGCCTCTATAAAACGTTTAACACGTGCTGGGTCTTTGACACCAGGGCTATCTGGCATTTCAACACCACTTGCAACATCGACGCCCCACGGATGGATGGCTTGGATGCGCTCCGCCACATTGTCAGGATTTAAGCCACCGGCCAACATCATACGGGGCACAGCTTCTTTCACAGTTAAAGCGACCTCAACGCTGGCTTGTTCTCCCGTACCACCATAAAGATGGGGATGATAAGCATCCAGCAAAATCGAAGGGGCACGTTCATCTTGCGGGAAATAGGGGGCATAATAACGTACATCTTCCAGCGCCATTTCCTTGTTCATAGGTTGAATCGCCTTAAAGCCAATGCCACGCAACTCTTTCAACATAGAGTCAGATTCATCGCCGCTCAACTGGGCAAAATCTAACCCAACTTTAGTTGTGATAGTTGAGATATTGGCCACTAACTCATTGACAAATACCCCTACTAGCACTGGGCATTGTTCCCCTAATTGAGCGCGAAGGCCATCGCAAATTTTACGCGCATCATCTGGATCTACATAACGTGGGCTACGCTTGAAGAAATTTAGCCCCAACATATCCGCACCGAACTCAGCCGCTTGAAGCGCATCATCAAAGGTCATCACACCGCAAATTTTCACTTTGGTCATGGCAATACCTCGCGTTTCTGGCTACTTAATAGCTTAACCGTTTCCGCGAGTTTATCCGATTTAACCAGCGTTTCGCCAATCAAAACGGCATGAGCACCTAACTGTCCCATGCGTGCAACATCAGCAGCATTACGCAGGCCACTTTCCGCTACTAAAGTCACCTCATCGGGCACTAAAGCAGCCAGTCGCCCAGTCGTTTCCAAATCAACTTCAAAGGTCTTCAAGTCACGATTGTTGATGCCAATAAGCACAGCACCTAATTTAAGAGCACGCTCTAATTCTGCTTCGTTATGAACTTCTATAAGGGCAGCCATTCCTAATTGGGTTGTCAATGTATATAAATCCGCTAACTGTACATCATCAAGCGCGGCAACAATGAGCAAAAGTGCATCGGCACCAGCAGCGCGGGCTTCGTAGACTTGATAAGGAGCGATGATGAATTCTTTACGCATTACTGGCACACTGACAGCGTCTCGCACTGCTACCAAATAATCTAGATGCCCTTGAAAAAAGCGCTCATCAGTCAATACAGAAATAGCAGCCGCACCATTTTCGGCGTAAGTCTTCGCTAGTGATAAAGGTTCAAAAGGCTCAATCAGCACCCCTTTACTAGGCGAGGCATGTTTCACTTCGGCGATAAGCGCTACTGTATCGCGGCGCAAAGCCTCCACCATATCGCGTGGCGCGGGCGCAAATTCTGCTGCGGCACGCACTTCTTCAAATGGGCGAACAGCCATAGCAGTGACAAGTTCTTCCTGCTTATGTGAAAGGATGCGGTCTAACACGGTATCCGTGCGAACGAAATGCGCTTTGCTCACTGTGCAAACCCCTGGGAGAATTCAACTAACTGTTCCAACTTTTTAAGTGCCGCACCGCTATCAATTGATTCGCGCGCCAACTCGATACCATCGCGCAAATTATCTGTTTTACCTGCAGCCATAAGAGCCGCGCCTGCATTGAGCAATGTGACATCACGCTTTGGTCCTTGCTCTTCGCCACTGAGAATATCGCGCAAAATCTTGGCATTTGTCGGCGCATCGCCACCCAGCAAATCGTTAATACTAGCGCTGGCAAAGCCATATTCACGGGGATCAAGTTCAAAAGTTGTGACTTCGCCATTATTCAAATAGCTCACACGATTAGGGCCAGTGATAGTAAGCTCATCCAACCCACCATAGCCATTAACCACCATAGCGGATTTTGACCCCAAGTCACGCAATACATGGGCGAGCATATCAGTTAAATCAGCGGCAAAAACCCCCATCAGTTGACGCTGTGCACCAGCAGGGTTGGTTAATGGCCCAAGGATATTGAAAATTGTGCGGATACCCATTTGACGGCGTGGGCCAATAGCGTGTTTCATAGCAGGATGCAGCTTTACAGCAAATAGAAAGCCAATCCCTACTGTATCAACACATTGCCCCACTTGCTCAGGTGTGAGGTCTAAGTTAACACCAAGTTCTGCAAGAACATCGGCACTGCCACATTTGCTACTTGCAGCCCGATTGCCATGCTTAGCAACAGGCACACCTGCACCAGCAGCAACAAAAGCGACAGTGGTACTGATGTTAAACGTGCCGGACTTATCACCACCGGTACCGCAGGTATCTAGCAAATCGCCATTTACAGATGTGGGCACTTGATGGGCATTTGCGCGCATAGCACGTGCACTACCTGCGATTTCGTCAGGCGTTTCCCCTTTCATGCGCAATGCCATAAGATATGCGCCAATCTGGGCTTCGGTAGCCTGCCCAGACATAATCTGATTCATTACAGCCTCGGCTTCTTCTGCCTGCAAATGTCCAAAACGTCCAAGCACGTCAATTGCCCGTTGAATTGTAATTTCCATCGCAAATTCTCCTTTCGCCCATCCCTGTCTCAGGCTTTAATAGCCATGAATTGATTATCTAAAAAGTTCTTGAGAATACGGGGGCCAAACTCGGTTAAGATGCTTTCAGGGTGAAATTGCACCCCGACAATAGGATATGTCTTATGACGCATTGCCATGATTTCCCCTTCTTCGGTGAAGGCCGTTATCTGCAAACATTCTGGTAATGTATGCTCTTCTGCAATGAGACTGTGATAGCGGGTCGCAATAAAGGGGCTAGGGACACCCGTAAAAAGCGGGTCGCCTTTATGATAAACCATGCTGGTTTTTCCATGCATGAGGCGCGGAGCGTGGGTTACCACTCCGCCAAAAGCCTGTGCAATACACTGGTGACCAAGACAGACACCCAATAGTGGAGTTGTTTCCCCCATGGTTTTAATAACATCAAGAGAGATACCACCATCATCGGGCGTGCCTGGACCAGGTGAAATGACGATGTGAGAGGGATTAAGCGCCTGAACTTCTTCAAGCGTAATTTTATCATTGCGGGCAACATGCAACTCTGCACCCAACTCGCCAAGATACTGCACCAAGTTATAAGTGAAGCTATCGTAATTGTCGATGACAACAATCATCGCTCATCCTCCAATTCAGGCACATGCTGAGCCTCAAGACCTTCAAGGTGTAAAACATCGTTGGCGGCAATCATTTGCCATTGGCCATCCGCATTTTTAGCGATAGTGGTAACAGACATATTGGAAAGCGGAAGGCTAAACATACCTTCATCATTAAGTAATTTGGCTAAAAGAATGTGAATAGCAGTGGTATGGGAGACGACAGCAACAGTACCTCCCCCACGCCCTTGTATATCATCTAAAGCCGCCAAAACACGCGCACGGACTTCTGCACGAGATTCGCCACCAGGCACTTGAAAACCATCAACATTCTTGAGGAAGGCTTGATATTCTTCTGGATACCAATCGACGATTTCATCCATTGTCAAACCCTGCCAATGACCGATATGGCGTTCGCGCAAACGTGCATCGTAGATAGGCGCAAACCCCAAGCTTTCCGCCAGAATATCAGCGGTTTCTGCTGCACGGCGCAAATCACTAGAGTGCAGCACATTCACACCGATTGAGCGAATATGGCGCGCTAAGCAGCGCGCTTGTTGGCGGCCATGTTCATTAAGAGGCACATTCACCCACCCTTGCCAACGGCCAAAACGGTTCCAGTTTGTTTCTCCGGGACGAATCAGAATGAGTCGTTTCATTAGCTTAAAGCCCTTTTCCTAGAGGAGACCTTCTTCCGCATATTGAATAGCTACAGCAACAGCTTTCGCCTTATTGACCGTTTCATCATATTCTTTGACAGGATCACTATCAGCAACGATACCCGCACCAGCTTGAACATAAACGGTATCATCAAGCATCAAGAGCGCACGGATAGTGATGCACATATCCATCGAGCCATCGAAACTAAAGTATCCGACAGCGCCGCCATAAAGCCCGCGCCTAGTGCCTTCAAGCTCCTCGATAATTTCCATCGCGCGCACTTTTGGTGCACCACTCAATGTGCCAGCGGGGAATGTCGCCCGCAACAAGTCGAAAGCGTCCATATTTGGGCGTAATTTGCCCTGTACATTGCTAACGATATGCATGACATGAGAATAACGCTCAATGAACATCATGTCAGTGACTTTGACTGTGCCATATTCACATACACGCCCTAAATCATTACGCCCTAAATCAACCAGCATGACATGCTCAGCGCGCTCTTTGGGGTCATTAAGTAGGTCTTGTTCCAGTTCTAAATCTTCGCTTTCTGTGCGCCCCCGTGGACGTGTGCCAGCAATAGGGCGCACCGTAGCGATACCGTCTTCTAAGCGCACCAGCATCTCTGGTGAAGCCCCAACCAAGCTCATATTCTCGCTAAAACGCAGTAGAAACATGTAAGGTGAAGGATTAAGAGCACGCAAAGCGCGATAAATCATCACGGGAGAAGCCGAAGTTTTACGGCTAAAACGCTGGGAAAGCACAATCTGAAAAGCATCGCCATCGGTGATATACTGCTTCGCTTGGCGAACCA
>DAOTWU010000285.1:0-8528 GCA_034435735.1 Anaerolineae bacterium
GGTGTGGCTTCGGCCATATCCTCGTCGCTATCTTCCATTGGCTCGGCAGTGGCTTCGGCCATCTCGTCACTATCTTCCATCGGCTCGGCAGTAGCTTCAGGCGTGGCTTCGGCCATATTTTCATCACTAGAAGTTGCTGGCTCAATTGCCGCATCCGTCGCGTCAATCTCGGTATTTTCGTCAAGACTCCAGAAGCGCACTAGCAAGTCATCTCCAACCGAGGCGAATGCTTCCCCACTAGGCATGAACACCACGGCACGTGGTTGAACGCGCAAGGCGTCGCCCTGTGCCTTACGTGCTAAAGCCAGTTGTTGCCCTGTTTCCACGCTCCAGAGCGCTGCGGTGTTGTCCTCGCCAACACTAGCAACCTGCGTGCCGTCGGGGCTAAAGGCCACATCGACAACGCCAGCATTGGCTTGCATGGTGACGAGGCTCTCTCCCGCAGCAACATCCCAAATGCGGATGGTGCGGTCACGAGAGGCAGAGGCCAGGCGCGTGCCATCAGCATTGAAGTCCAACGCAAAAACCCGCCCGCGATGGCCAGATAGCACTGCTGTCTCTTCCCATGTCTCGGTGTTCCATAGGTGCACGCGGTTATCCTGTGCACCTGTTGCTAGAATGCTACTATCAGGGCTAAAGGCGACAGAGAACACACTTTGCGAGTGGGAGATGCTGGTGATTTCTTCGCCAGTTTCCGCATCAAGGACGCGCGCACTACGGTCGCTGCTGGCGCTCGCGATTTTCGTACCGTCAGGGCTATAGGCGACATCGTTCACAAGGTTGGTATGGCCTTCAAAAACCCATAGCTGTTCGCCACTCGCCACATCCCACAGACGCACTGAATTATCTGCCAATGTGCCACCCGTTTGGCCCGGCGCTGTTGCTGGTGCGCCCGCTTCACCGCTAGCACTGGCCAACAATGTACCGTCTGCATTGAAGGCGAGGGCATTCACTTTAGACTCATGACCAACCAGTATTTGCACCCGTCTGCCGGTTGCGAGTTCAAAAATGTGGATATTGTGGTCTTCGCCCGCTGTCGCAAGGAGCGTTCCATCTGGACTGAAGGCTAAGGTCAACAGGGTATCCATATGGTCGGTTTCAAAGGTGTGAACAAGGTGTAAGGGGGCTTCTTGGGATTGTTCTTCCTGCTGGCCCGTTTGCCCACTTTGCTGACCTGATGAATCGCCGCCTGATGACGCTTCGGCAGTTGATTCTTCGCCGCCTCCGCCGCCACAAGCTGCTAATACAAATGCTAAAAATATAACCAATAATAAGCTGAAAAGGCGCTTAACAGACATTCTCACAACTCTCCTCTAAATACTTTTATTGTTGGCATACGTATTTTGACGCTTTCTGCCGTTCTTGTCTACTAAATTGAATTATTCATTTTGAGTTTGCTCCCTATTCGCCAGCATATCGCCCAGCGATACGCCTAAAACTAGCAAGCTGATAACGCCCCAAATCGCATATCCTAGAATGGTGATGCCATGTAGTAAAACGCCTAATGTGGCTGCTGATAGCGCCTGCATCCCAACCATCTCCCCTGTAACCCGTATTGCCGCCTGAAATGGGCCAATGCCCGCCATACTCACAGGTAGGGCGATGCTGAAGGACGCCAACGACATTCCAAAAGCAATGCTCAAAGCAATGTTGATGTCATCGATGTTCAAAGCGCGGTGCATGGCGTAAAATGTTAAAGTAGAAAATCCCCACGAGATGAGCGACCACACCATGACATGACCCAGCCGCCGCCAATCCCCTAACGTTTCTAGTCCCTGTAACACTTGCTCTAGCAAGCGGCGCAATGGCAAGCGACGCAATAAGGGCAAAATGCGCTCAGCAATGTCCAGTAATTTATGTGCCCAATGAGGCCGCCGCGCGAAAATTAATAACATGATGAACCCCACAACCGCCAGCACGCCAAAAATACGCGCGGTTGTTGCAATTTCTGTTGGGGCATTGGGTAAGGTGCTTAACGCTGTGGCGAGTAAGAGCACCATTAGCAGTGTATCGATGAGCCGTTCCACTAAAACGCCGGTTGCTGCGGCGATGAATGGCACACCGGCGCGGGTGGTCAACAAACTACGGGCGACCTCTCCCAACCGCAGCGGAAGCTGATTGAACAGAAACGTGATGTTGACCATATGCCAGGCTTCAGTTTTGTTGATGCGAAAGCCAGTGAGGCCTTGCCAGCGCACCCCGCGCGTCCATAATCCTGCGCTCACACAGCCAAACGCCACCAACAACCAGCCTACGTCTGCATGGCGAATTTCTTGACCGATTTCCGCTAGATTGACATCGCGCAAGGCCAACCACAAAAATACCCCGCTGATGATGATGCTCACCCCAGTTATGACAACTCGGCGCATGATACCTCCCGTTCCGCTTGCAACATGCGGGGGATAGTACCGCATGTCAACAGATAGAGCAATTCTAGCTTGCATTGGCTGTCGCTCTGCGTCAAACTTAAAAAGTATTGAATGTTTATTACTTAAGGAAAACACGGTGAACCGTCGTTTAGAGCATGTCTTGCTGGATTTGGCACAGGAGCACGCACCAGAACTCATCCCCGCTGATTGGGCGCAACAGGTGGATTATGATCGCAAATTACGCACGTTGGCGCGCCAGCTTGCTGACCACCATATTCTGGTAATGATGGCTGTATTACCCGATAAACTGGCGCAAAACCCCCAACCCCCTATCGAAACATGGTTGAAGCTCTATGCAGATTTTTACCAGCTTTTGGCCAGCGCCACTTTTCCCAGCGGTGCCCAGCTTGAAGCCTCGCTACTAGATGCGCTCAACCCCGCTATTGTGACATTATATGGCGCAGCCCGTCCGGTGGTGCAGGTGATGGCTGGTTTACTATTGCCCTACATCGCTCGCAGACAAACTGAATTGCTCATCTCTGAGGCGGAATTGCGCGGGCTGATGTCGCTCGTATTAGAAGCATTGGCTGCAGAAGATTTACCGTATGAAGACCACCACCAGCTACAAGTTGATGGTGTCAGCTTACTGCGGCAGATGCTGAGTTCTCCCCTGCGCTTAGTTTCGCTAACCCGTTTTGACCGCCCCTTTTTCTATGAAAATCGGCGGCCAGAACAGTTACCAGAGTTAGATAGCCTCACAGAGGATTCCCAGCCCTTGCTACCCGTTGATGAGCGCCCGCCAACAACAGATACGGCTCAGAAACGAAATATCCCACTGATGCCTTGGCTTGATGATAATGACGATGAAGGCCGTTCTAAGCGCCCCCCTCCGGTGCCGCCTTTACCACGCCGATGAATTACAGGCGGTCATATACGCTTCTAATCTGGCTGTGTTACACTGGCCTTATGTGAGGTTTGTATACACGCGAGGAGGGGATATGCCCGCTATAGGGGAAGTAGCACCTGATTTTGAACTGCTTAATCAAGATGGCCAGCCGGTCAAACTCAGTGATTTTCGTGGTAAGAAAGTTATTATTTTCGCTTATCCTAAAGCTGGTACAAGCGGCTGCACCACACAGGCCTGCGGCTTTCGGGATGAATTCCCCCGTGTGGAAAGCGCTAACGCTGTAATTCTTGGCCTTAGCCCTGATGCCCCTGAGGCATTGAAGAAGTGGAAAGAAAAAGAGAACTTGCCCTATGATTTGCTCTCTGACCCTGACCACCAAGTGCTAGAGGCTTGGGGTGCATGGGGCGAAAAATCAATGTACGGGCGTAAATATTGGGGCGTCATTCGCTCTCATTGGGTAATTGATGAAAATGGCGTTGTGGTTGATGCTCGCATCAAAATTAGCCCAAAGGACAGCGTGGCTAAAGCAGTTGCCGCATTAGAAACCTAGAAAACGGACACGTCTTCACGTGCTAGCGGGTAGTATCTACTATCCGCTTTTTTTGTTCATAGGCGCAACGGTGTATAATGCCCCTATACTCTCGTGGTGATTTTGAACAAGGAGCGTATGCCGTGCGTCGTCTGATGAGTGTATCTCTGATATTGTTGGCCTGTTTGTTAGCCATCACATGGCTGCAAGCGCCCCTCGCAATGGCTCAAACTGAACCCCAAACTACGGAAGAGCCACCTGCCCAACCCGTTGGTGAACCAACGCTAACGCCAATTCCACCCTCTTCACAACCGTCGCCGACGGAAGAAACACCCAATTTGTTTGGTAACTCATTAACTGTGTTGATTAATGCGCGCAATGATTTGGAACTATTAGCTACTTCTGAGCTTGGGCGCGACCGTCCAGAAGGTTGGAATGGCAGTCTCGATATAAATGACCCACAATTGCCGCTGCTCATCCGCTTGGATTTAGAAGTGTTGGCGCGGACATTGTTAGGGAGCGATAGCCGCCCAGAGGGGTGGTTTGGCGCTATCCCCAGTTCTGTAGATGCAATCACGCGCGATATTCGCCATGACTTGGAGTTATTGGCTGATGAGATTTTGCCGCCAGATTTCCGCCCGCCAGGTTGGAGCGGTGGCGAGCCGTTGATGCGCTGTGACCGCAGTGTACAAACGTTGGTACAGCTTTTGATACAGGGCGGCGTTTTCAGCCCCTCAGCAGACCCAGCTGCGCCAGACTACTGCCAGCAAATCGAGTTAGAAGCAACCCGCTTTGCAGAAGTTAACTTACTGAGCAATCCTAAAGCGCAAGAATTCGGGATATTCGCCTTTGATCCGTTTGCTACACCACCCGCTTATAGCGTTGTTACCGATTTCGCAGTGGCGTTTTTAGACCGCTCTGCTATCAATCAGGTTGGCGTTATTCCAAATGGCACGGGCATCACCCCTATTGGGCGTAGCTATGCCGAATTTTCGAAGATGACACTGGTGCAGGGTGATGGCTTCCTTGTCTTTGTGGATTATCGAGACACCAATTTGAGCGAAGATGAATGGCGCGATTTACCCAATGCCGACACACTGGGCGTTGAGCCATTCTGTGGCGCAGAGTGGTGCTTAGGAGGCTGATGTGAAGCTGGTTATCGGTGGCGTTGAACGCGAACTACAGAGCATCGAAGCTTTTCGCCAAGCGCATAACCTGCCGCCGAATTTCAATGTCAATCACTTTGAGCCAAAGGACTATAGCGGCCTCGGCAGCATGGAAGGGGCGGGCGCAGAGATGAATAGCCTGTATCAGGCGATTATCGAGGCTGTGCCCGCCAGCCTCACATTACCAGAATTGGTGTCGCTGGTTGATGAGCTAGAGTTACTGTTTCGGGTGCGGCTTTATGAGATAAACAGTGTCATTGGTCTGCGCACAGCAGAGCTAGAATTTGCTGTGGCTGGCTTCAGTGATGTCTTACAATCCTTAGTGTATGCCGTTGCCCATGCCCAAGCGGCTGGCCAACCTTTCCCGCCATTTCCTGCTGTGTATGCTAATTGGTTGAATACGACTGTGCGCATCTCTGCCAATGTTTACCATTACCAGCATGAAGACAAAGTTTGGCAGGTACAGGTGATCAATAACGCTTATGGGCGGATTGGGTTGATGGCTTCCTGTGGCGACACAACGTATTATCTGTATGACCCCATTCTCGCCTGTCCAGCAGAAGGGTTCATGTACCGCTTACTTTCCGATGTTGGTAACCGCATCCTCGTAGCGATGGGGGGATAACAACACCCCCCGACATTGTCGAGGGGTTTTAGGGTGGGACGAACTATCTATAAGGGGAATGGTTCTTTTATTCGGAAACTTCAGGTGTCATTGGACCAGTGACGACGGCATCGCCCACTTTCACCGGGCCATCTGTACCTTCAACCTGTCCAAACTCGTAAGCGCCGGCTTCGCCTGTATCGTAGTGCAGCATGGGGAAGACGGTATCGGTCAGGCCATCCGCGTTCAATTCAACAACTACGTTATGATTAACGCCAGCGGGTAACGCGGTATAGCCGAGCACCGGGCCGGGCGCGCCGCCATTATCCGCATGAATAACCAGCCAACCGTGTTGGTCAATGACCGCTTCGCTCACGGTTAACGTCGTGCCAGAGAGCGTGCCTTCATAGGTGATAGACGGCACAACGCTGATGGGGAATGTCACCACAGCATCATTCACTTTCACCGGGCCATCTGCGCCTTCAACCTGCCCAAACTCATATTCGCCAACTGTGCCAGTATCTACATGCAGCATTGGCCAGACGGTGTTGGTGATGTCGCCTTCTAGCTCAACCACGACATTTGTGTTCAAGCCGGGGGCGAGGGGGGCAGCGCCAAGTACCGGGCCAGGTGCGCCATCATTATCGGCATGGACGACTAACCAGCCGTCGCCTTCGCTGAGGACGCTACTAGCAGTGACCGTGTTCATATCCAGCAATTGGTTGCCCGCGCGGACGTGCGGTACAGTCCAAATGGGGAAGGTAGCCACTTTGCCATTGTGAATGACGGGGCCATCTGCGCCTTCAACCTGCCCGAACTCATATTCGCCCGCTGTACCTGTATCCACATGGAGCATGGGCCAAAGCACTTGTGTAATATCGCCATCTAGCGCCACCGCCACATCTTCATTGAGGCCAGCGCTCACCTGTGCAGCACCGAGTACTGGGCCAGGGCGTCCATCGTTATCGGCATGGACGACTAGCCAGCCATCAGCTTGGGCGATAACCGTATCAGCCATAAGTGTGTTGTCGCTCAGGAATTGGTCATGAACCAGGACAACATCAACGTTGAATGGCGGCGTAACGACTTTATCATCTACTTTCACCGGACCATCTGCGCCTTCAACCTGCCCAAATTCATAAACACCAACCTCGCCCGTGTCGCTGTGCAACATGGCGAATAAGGTGGGTGTGGCGGATGCCGCATCGACGGAAACGGCCACATTATAGCTCCAGCCGCTGTTGATAGAGCGATGGCCGATAATGGGGCCGGGCGCGCCTTCACCGTTATCGGTGTGAATGACGATGAAGCCAGGCCCTTCACTATACACAGCACTGATAGTGACCGTACCGTCTAAAATAGCTTGGTCGCTCACTTCTACGGTTGGCGTGGCCATATCGTCCTGCGCCAAAACTGGCAATATTAAAGCCAAGACCATAAGAACAAGAACAAAACGTTTCATACCCTCTATACTCCTTAGTTATGTACAAATACGCTTTTATTGCGCGTCAATTTCTATAACGCCTGTAGTGTGGTGATTGGATGTATCGAGAGTATAAAAATCTGATAAATTTCTGATGTTACTTTTTGCTTGCGAATGGCGCCCTCAATATGGTAGACTTAAAACAGTTATTATGGTGAATATTCGTTGTAATATTCAGGTTTAACCACGTGCAAGACGATACCCCAGACCGATCTAGTATTTTCCCCAACACCTCCATTTTGCGGTGTGTATGGTTCGTGATGCCTACCACACCCGCTGATTTACTTTGCATAGCCGTTAATTGAGATGAATAAAAAGGTATGAAATGGACGAGGACAGTAGTTTCAGCCTATTGATTGCCCTCTTGCTATTCCTTGAGGTTTGGCTGACATTGTCGTATGCCGCTTTGACCAATGTGCGTACCAATCGCCTGAAAGAGCAGGCCGATGAAGGTAATAAAGCGGCTGGCCGTATGTTGTTGGTTGTCACTGAACAGATGCCCCAAGTGCAGCTCACCTACCAGTTCAGTAAACTCTTGCTCCATATGGCCATTGCAGTGCTGGCATTCTTGTGGCTCAGTGAAGTTTTAATGCCTACTACAACAGTGCCAGTTGGCCTCATTTATATAGGCGTTTATGCGGTGATGGCGCTTGCTTTGCTGCTAGTGGGCGACCTTGTGCCAGAGTCTATCGGTGCGCAATATGCTGAATCTGTGGCGCGTTTTATCTGGCCGGCATTTCGCTTGCTATACCTGCTGATGCAGCCTGTTGTTTGGGTGTTATTGATAAGCGGGCGTTTAGTCTCCAGTGCTTTTGGTAGCGGTGGCAAAGTGAGCCAAGTGACCGAAGAGGAGATTATGACGCTGGTGGATGCGGGGCATACTGGTGGCACGATTGAGGAAGAAGAGCGCGAGATGATTTTCTCCGTGCTCCAGCTTGATGAAACCTACGCCCGCGAGGTGATGACGCCCCGCATGGATATTGTCGCCTTAAATGTCGATACCCCCATTCAGGATGCACTAGCCAAATTCATTGAAAGTGGTTTCTCGCGCATTCCTGTTTATGAGGAGAGCGTTGATAACATTGTTGGGTTACTCTATGCCAAAGACCTGCTCAAAGTTTGGCTGGAGAACAATGATGGCAATATCAGCATCCGCGATTTATTGCGCCCCGCTTATTTTATACCAGAGAGCAAACGCATTGATGAATTGCTCAAGGAGCTTCAATCGCAAAAGGTGCATATGGCGATTGTGGTTGATGAGTATGGCGGTACTGCTGGCCTTGTCACCATTGAAAATCTCGTCGAAGAGATTATTGGCGATATTCAGGATGAATACGATATAGATGAAGAGTCTGAATATACCCAATTGAGCGAGAATGAATGGATGGTAGACGCTAGCATTGACCTCGATGATTTCAATAGCCTGTGTCAGGTTGGTTTGCCCACTGATGAAAGCGATACGCTTGGCGG
>DAOTWU010000286.1:0-7984 GCA_034435735.1 Anaerolineae bacterium
TTGTTGCGCAAGAGCAGCATGGCGAGCACGCCTAAAATGACCAGCACAACAGGCATAACCAGCAATGTATAATCCAGCGGCTCTGCTGGCGGCAGCTCGGTCTCAGTCTCTATTTCAAACTCCCCGCCTAAGTCGCCTAAAGATGCTTGTAAGGCATCCATAAAGCCGCCAAGCCCCATAATCTCTAGCGGGTCGCCAACACCTGTGCTTAAGCGGGCAACATCCCAGCCCGAATACCCCAGCTTAAAGTTCAGTACACTATTGATCAGTTCTTCTAAGGGCGCACGAAACTCCGGCGGTAATTCTGCAAAGGCGGGGTCATTGAGTTGTTGGTCTGCCTCTTGGCGCAACTGGTCGAAAGCTGCGCGCAAAGTCGTCTCGTTGCCAAACTCATCGACCATGCCAAACGCGCCAATATCGAACCAATCCATAGAAAAGTAAGCGCCCACCGCCAATAAAACACCAATGAGCATCAAAAGTGCTGCCACCAGCTGTGGCGTAGAGCGCTGTTGCGTCGTGCTCTTCTTGGTTAAATTCTTAAGGCCAGCCTCAATCTCTGGTTTCAGGAAGGTCAAAACCTCATCGCGTCCGCGATTCATCACAGTGGCGGCTACGCCAAGGGCATAACCATCAAACTGAAACTTCGGATTAAGGCGGAAGGCGCGGGCAATAAACTGGACAGCGCGCTCATCTTCACCGCGTACCTGCAAATCCAGCGCCTGTTCCAAATAGCTCCGTGCACGTTGGGCATCTGCCTCTGGCACTTCAATATCTTCTGGGCGCGGGGGTGCGGAGGCATCGTCTTGCGGGTAAACCGAATCCTCATCCTCTGCTGTGTCTAATGGCGAAGTAAACGACATTGAACGCCCGCTATCACCACCTATATCATCCCCAGCCACCTTGCGAATATACTTACCCGCTTTGAGCGCCAACTCGCGTACTTCGGGGTCAGAATCTGTTTTATATAACGTGGCAAGATATTTTATCGCTGATGGGTCTTGCGATTTTGCCAACGCTTTAATGACCTTTTTACGCACTTCTGGGTCGGGGTTATCAAGTTGTTGAATGAGACGCCTATCTACCATCATATCATCCCATCGTATGCATCAAACTAAGTGTATTGTAGTGTGTTAAAAGCAAGACTGCCACTTATCACCCAAAATAAAATGAGGGGCATGTTAAAAGCCCCTCCATGAAATTCAATTTTAGGCAACGATGACTATCATGGACAGCCATTATTAGCGGGGTCACCAGCTTGTGCTGGGCAAAGGTCGGCATCATCCATAACAGTATCCCCATCACTATCCTCACAAACATCGCCAACACCATTGCTGTTAAAGTCGGCCTGTCCAGGATTAGAGACAGCAGGGCAATTATCGCTGGCATCAGGGATGCCATCCCCATCAGTGTCTATCAACGGGCAGCCGTTATTGCCAACCTCACCCGCTACATCTGGGCAAGCATCATCAACATCAAGTACAGTATCGCCATCACTATCTTCACAAGCATCACCTGTGCCGTTGCTGTTGAAATCAGCTTGTCCAGGATTGGAAACAGATGGGCAATTATCACTGGCATCTTCAACACCATCGCCATCGCTATCTACTGGCGCGGTAGTTGGTGTTTCTGTTGGTGGCGTTGTTGGTGTTTCCGTCGGAACACTGGTATTTGTAGGCGCGGTTGTCGCTGTCTCTGTAGGTAGTGGACAACCACTATTGCCCGCATCGCCAAACTCAACGGGGCATAAATCGTTGACATCCATCACACTATCGCCATCCGTATCCTGACAGACATCACCAACACCATCGTTATTGAAATCAGCCTGTCCGGGGTTGCTGATAGCGGGGCAATTATCATTCGTATCAAAGATACCGTCGCCATCAGTATCCACATTAGGCACGGGCGTATTGCTTGGGATAGGTGTTAAAGTCGGCGCTGGCGTAGATGTTGGGATTGGCAGCGGCGTAAAAGTAGGAATAGCCGTTGGGACGCGCGTCGGCGGAACGAATTGGAACGGCGTTGGCTGTAATGGGCTTAACGGGGTAAATGTAGCAAATGGCGTAAACGTCGGGAATGGGGTCACCGTTGCCGGCGTCTGCTCATTGCGAATCACCGTCGCCGTCGGCGTAAATGTGGCCAACGCCTGCGGTGCGTTGGGGTCTGGCGCAAATAACAATAAGCCTACCCCAATAACATAAAAGGGAATCGTGGCTAAAGTGATGAAGAGTAGCACCAAGCGCAAATTGCGCCGCCGCCCCGTTAATGCTTCATATGATTGCCTCATGGCATCACCGTTCCTTTATTGATGCGTTGAACCTATCCAATAGTACACACAAACGCCATTTATCGCTAAAGCAAAGGGCGATGTTGGTACAAATCGCCATCCACAAAACCGCGTTTGCGATAGTATTCGCGCGTACCAATCGCCGAAATCACCGCCAGTTTATGGTAGCCGCGCGCTTTCGCAATAGAGACAGCATGTTCGATAAGGCGTGTGCCAAGCCCGACATGTTGGGCGCGCCCGCGCTCGCTTTCGCCAATGCTCAGCGCCTGCCCATAAACATGCACTTCGCGTATCATGGCTGCGTCTTCTAGCTCTGGCGTAATCGGCGGCTCGGTGGGCAAAGAGAGGCGCAGGAAACCAGCGATGCGGCGGTCTTCTGTAATATATTGTAGAAAAACTTCTTCGCCACAACTTGACGGATACCACACTTCATCTAAACGCAAATCATCCAAACCAACGCGCAAATGCCGTATCTCACGGGCGCGGATGTCGCCACTACGTTCCCCGCGCCGCTGTAATTCCCGATCAACAAGCTGGCGGAAATTTGTCAATTGGTTGCCATCGACAATATCGGTAGATGGTATATCGCGGATGACGCGGGTCAGGCGGCAGTATTCGGGCGTGAGCTTGAAGCATTCGGTGAGCACATGCAATAATTCTTCATGGCTATACGGCTGCCAATCGCCCCGCTGGTAATAGCGCATGAGTTCCGCGCTCTCGATGAGCGAGCAGGGATAAACTTTCAACTCATCGGGGCAAAAATCTGGGTCAGTGAACATCCGCTGGTAGTCTTCAATATCGGCTTGCGGCGAAGAGCCATAGAGGTTGGGCATCCAATGCGCATGAATCTTAAAACCCGCTTGGCGTAACAGCTTCACAGCACGACGGGTTGCCGCCACATTATGACCACGACGATTCAGGCGCAACACCTCATCATTGAGGCTCTGAAAGCCAATTTGCACTTTTGTGCATCCTAAACGACGGACACGCAACACTTCTTCCACGCTGATATGGTCGGGGCGGGTTTCGATGACCAGACCAACACAGCGACAAGCGGCGGTTTCATTCTCGCGATGGGCGTCTTCCAACTCATCCCATGTCGCGAACTCATCAACAACGGAACGCTGCTGAATACCCTGTGCAATCGCCTGTGACAATTCGCGGGAACGGCGCATTTCATCGCGGTAAATATCTTGCACCACTTGATTATAAGTGCGTTCAAGCTCTGCCCCTTGCAAAACCACGTTTGGCGTATTGTTTTCGGGCACCAGTTGGGAACGCTGGCGTAAGGCTTGCCATACCTCTTCGCGACGGTCTACCCCATTGCCAAAGTCATGAAGTGCATCGAAAATACGCTTGATAAACCATATCTGATAGCTTTCGGGATAAAAAGACCATGTGCCGCCGAGGATAATCACCTCGATTTTGGCGGTTGGATGGCCGATATTGTGCAAGGTCTGAAGGCGGGTATAAGTTTGGAGATACGGGTCAAAGGCGTTTTGCTCTGCCCGCTGTGCGCCTGGTTCATCAGAGAGGTAGCTCTTGGGCATACGCACATCATTGGGGCAAAAGATACATTCACCAGGGCAAGGGAACGGCTTGGTGAGCACAGTAACGGGGGTAACACCGGACATGGTGCGCATTGGTTTACGGCGCAATTGGGCGACGACATTCTCATCATAGGGCGGCAAACCATGCTGGCCAGCCAATTGGCGATAGGCCTGAATGAGGTGGGCGCGGCCATAGAAACCGCCGTTATCTGGGCGCGGGTAACGTCGCTGCAAGCGGTTTAAGCGCTCTGTAGAATAATCTTCTTCGGAGAGCAACTCGCGCAAAATAGCGAGTAACTGCTCGCGGTGGTGGTCTAAATCGAGCTTATCAGGTCGGGCAGTCATAGCTTCGGACTTTTGCTTCTTTGCGGTAGGTCTATTGTAGCAAAAGGGGAAAGCGTGGGGTATAGGCAGTGCTATGGGGCGGTGTAATGGTATAACCGCCCCCAATATTGTTCAATCACTGCGGCATCTGTAGGAAAGCATCAACAGCGACGCGGACGGGCAGGGCGGGAATTGCGCCGCGCCCTGTGGTGGTTAATGCACCAACTGCATTGGCAAAGCGCACTATATCGCGCATTTTGAGCAAATAGCCATCCCAATGCTCAAGAATACCCACCAGCAGACCAGCGACAAAAGCATCACCTGCGCCAGTGGTATCCACGGCATCCACATCAAAACCGGGCAACTCAAATTGCTCTTTGCGGGTATAGACAACCGCGCCTTTTGCCCCACGTGTGACGACAATCACCTGTGTTAAATCGCGCCAAAGTTTTTCGGGCGTGGTTTCGCCAGTTAAAAACGTCACCTCTTCTTCGCTCACTTTGACGATATGCGCATAATTCAGGCCGTTAAGAATACCGATGCGGGCGGTCTCTTCATCTGGCCAAAGCGCAAGGCGCAAATTGGGGTCATATGAAATGAGCTTATTGCGAGAAAGCGCGTGCTGGGCGGCTAGCAAGGTGGCGCTGCGGGCTGGTTCATTAATCAGGGTGATGCTGCCATAGTGAAAAATGCGGTAGGCATCAATGACATCTGTGGCAACAGATTCTGGCGTCATCTGCATATCTGCGCTGGGATGGCGATAAAACATGAAACTACGCTCACCATCGGCGCGCAATGAGACAAAAGCGAGCATGGTACGCGCCTCTTGACTGAAGCGCAACCCGCGCGCATCTACGCCTTCTTCCTCCAGCACCGACGCCAGATAATGACCAAAAGCATCATCACCAACCTGCCCAATGAAAGCGGAAGCATGGCCTAAACGCCGCACCGCCACAGCAACATTGGCAGGCGCACCACCAGGTGCTTTTTGAAAGCCGCTGGCTTCGCCAACACTCACGCCTTTTTCTAGCGCGACAAAATCAATCAATAGCTCTCCAAAACAGGCCACGCTCACAGATTATTCCTCCGGCAAGGCGATTGAAGCGATGATAGCTTCTGTAGTTGGGCGGAAAAGGTCGCGCTCACTCTCGCTGGTGTATAAATTAATGATGGCGATAGTATCCCCTACGTCCACCGCATAGGCTGCGAGGTCGATAGTAGATGAGCCATCTTGAATCCAAGCGCCACGATAATCACCAATAGTGATGAGTTCGGGTTCGGTGGTATTCATGGGATAGTTGGGGCGCAATTCGTTGAGCAAAGTCACAGGGGTAGAATCGCCCACACCAAACGACGGCAGAATATAGACTGTTATCAGGGCTTCCCCTTTGGGCACGCTATCGGGCGCATTATCCTGCAATTGCTGCTCTAAGACAGTCGCATCACTGGCGAGAATCACAATGGGCGCGTGACTCTGGTCGATAACCCAACCATCTGGATAATCAAAAGAGCCGTTGGTGCTGGTGAAATGGCGAGGCAGTTCGGCAGGCGTTGCTGGTGGTGCGGACGGGGCACATGCCGCCAACACAGCCATGATAAGCATAACCCCAAATAAGATAGAGAACCGTCGCATCCTATGCACTCCTTGAAGTAAGCCGTTATGTCCTTTTAAGTATGACACGCCACACGTATGGGGGCAATGAATTAAGCCACATGTAAAACGTCTTCGTTCACCAAACAAGGCGCATCAGTATCCCCAATTTGCGCTTCAAGTTCCAAGAAACCAGAGCTTAAAGCCGCAATTTCTTCATGGAATCCCTGCAATCGGGATAAGTTCTCTATCATCAGCTCGCTTACAGTTAGCGCTTCTAAGTGTGGGGGTTCGGCATCCTCTTCTTCGCTACTACGCGACAAGAAAGCCCCTAAATTGAACCCTTGTCTGGGTAGTACATCTTTATTCCAAAAGTCCTGACGATATTCGAGCACAATCTCTTCTAAAGCGTTGGTGTTGCCGCGAAGCCAACTTTCAATTTTGATGAAGCGCTGAAAATCTTCATCAGCAACATCTTTATGGAAGTAGCGGGCTGGATTTCCAAACAAATGGTGAATAAGCGCTTCAATCTGTGAGCGATAAAGTTTGATGGACTCGTGAAGGCGCTTTTTCGCCGTATCATGCTCACCAATTTCTAAATAACAACGTGTCCGTATATTATCAATCCACATCCCTAAAATCAGATGGGCTTTTGCATGTAAAGGTTGATTATCGAGACTCTCTATAAAACGCCGTTTTATATGTTCGTGCACAATATCAAATTTATGGATAGCCTGTGTTGCACGTTCCCGACGATTATCTGCATGTTGCGCCTCAAAAGCATCTTCCGCCGCTCTTAAGGCACTGACCAACTGAACATCTCGGTCTTTTTCAAATTCTTGTTTAATAACAGTAATGGCGTCGTCAATTTTTTCACCCAGTGCAGTAAAACGCTTGAGCATTGCCCCCAAGTGAAAGGTGAGCATAACCGTATTCAGCATTGCCGCACCAGTCATCAATAAACTAAAACTTTTGGAAGATAACACGCCCGATGACATCATCAACTTTTTCTGTGCGGCATCATCAAGCTGGCTCACATCTCGCAGCCACATCACAATCTGTTTTGATCGGCTTTCGACAATAACGCCACCAACCCGTTCTAAGCTGCCCGTTGCTAATCCAGCAAAAATCCTTTCAGGTACTTCTAGTGTGGGTTGAATAATCACCATTTCGCACCTCTTCACTAAACCATTTTATCTGCCAATTCGTAGGCATCACTTGTGAGTGGCCACATGGGGAGCACTTCAAAATCTAAGTTACTACGCAGCCCCATTTCTAAACGCATATGCGCCGCAGCGGCTATCATTGCGCCATTATCAGTGCACAGATTAAGCGGCGGATAGCGCACAGGCAGTTCTGTTTTGGCGCGCATTTGTTGGCGCAGCAGGCTATTGGCGCTCACACCGCCAGCGATGAGAATTTCCGTGGCCCCATATTCCGCAGCAGCGCGCGCAGTCTTCTCCACTAGAATATCCACCAATGCCGCCTGAAAACTGGCAGCCACATCATGCACCGAAACATCGGAGCGTAGCCGCGCCTTTTTCTCTGCACCACGACGGCGCTTGCTCCGTGCCTGTGCTGAAGGCTGAACGGTCACCTCGCGCATTACAGCCGTTTTTAAGCCAGAGAAACTGAAATCATAGCTTTCATCCTGTTTTGCACGGGGGAACTTATACGCTGTGGGGTTGCCAAGCTGGGCGGCTTGCTGGATATGTGGGCCGCCGGGGAAGGGCAAACCGAGCAAACGCCCGACCTTATCAAAAGCCTCGCCCGCAGCATCATCCAGTGTGCCGCCGAGCCGTTCATATTGCCCATGCCCGCGCATCAAAATCAAATCGGTATGGCCGCCAGAGACAATAAGCACCAGCACAGGGAACGTAACTTCGCGGAAAGGCTGTGTCAACCAAAGTGAATAAATATGCCCTTCAATGTGATGGACGCCCAAAAGCGGTTTACCCGTAGAAAGCGCCAACCCTTTTGCATAATTCACGCCCACCAACAATGAGCCAACTAACCCTGGACCGCGCGTTACAGCGATGGCATCTAACTGTGAATAGTCAATCCCAGCATCTTCCATCGCCTGCTCAACCACTGCGCCAATCGCTTCTACATGGGCGCGAGACGCCACTTCTGGAAAAACACCACCATACTTGGCATGTAAATCAATCTGCGTAGCGACAACGTTAGAAGCGATTGTTTTGCCATCAATCACCACTGCAGCAGCAGTTTCATCGC
>DAOTWU010000287.1:0-12790 GCA_034435735.1 Anaerolineae bacterium
GCAGAGGCGGCGGCGTAGGTATCGCGGACGCGGGCATCAACAACGGGGTACTGGCGGTTCTTGTTGTTGTCGTTCTCGTTCACCTGCCCCACGTTATAGGGCGGGTTGCCAATGATGACGGTGATGGGGGCTTGTAGCTGGCGCTGGACGCGCTCGGCATTCTCTTCGGTGAACATAGCCATTTGTGCCTGCTTGGCGATGTCCAAAGTATCGACAAAGCAGATGCCTTCAAAGGGTTCATAGCGCCCTTCTAACTGGTTGTACTCATGCTCAATATTGAGCGAGGCGATGTAATAGGGCATGAGCATGACTTCGTTGGCGAAGAGGCGCTCTTTATAGAAGGCGGGGCGGTTGCGAACGTTGACGCGGTGCAAAAGGTTGACGATGAAACTGCCCGTGCCCGTGCAGGGGTCAAGCACATAGACGTTATCATCGCCCAATTCGGTATGGAACTCATCGCGCAAGACCTCTTCCACGGCGGCGCACATGAAATCGACGATCGGTTGCGGGGTATAGACGATGCCGTGCGTATCGGCCACTTGCACGCTATAGCCCTGAAAGAAGCGTTCATAAACCGTATTGAGGAAGTGCTGCTTCTCTTGAATATCGGCCAAGCGGTCGGCAGCGTTTTCAATGGCAGTATAGAAGCGGTCTAATGACCCCAAAAACTGGGTGCGGTTGAAGTGCTTGCTGGTGAGGGCGTCGATGACATCTTCCACCTTGCGGGCGATGACGTTGCGGCGGGTGAAAGTTTCGGCCTTGAAGATGCGGCGGATGAGGCGTTCGGTGAGCAAGTGCTGGATGAGCATCTCATCAATGGCGTCGTCGCTAATGTTGGGGTTGAGCGAGTTCTGGCACAGTTCACGAAAAGCGGCATAGGCCTCTTGGAACGCCTTATTCTCGCGATGGGCGGCCTTAATGCGCTTCATCAGCTCTTGGGCAATGCGCGGCACTTGCTCTTTGAAGGCGTCAACGGCCTCTTCAAACTCGGAGAAGGGCGGCACATCGTAACTGAGGAATTCGCTGAGCAGGCGGGCGATGTCCTCTGGATCGGAAAGGTCGGCCTCTAGTACCTGCTGTTCATCCTGATACAGGATGGCCTGTTGCGTGTCTTCAAAGATGATGTTGGAGAAGGGGTAGCCACGTTCGCGCTTTTTGTGCACCTCTGAACGGAGGTCGTCGGCGCTATCTTTGGCTTCCCAATAGCCATGTGGCAAGCGCCACTCGTCGCGCAGCGTGCCATCTGGGCGAATGGTGCGGCCTTTGACGCGCTCGGAAAGCTCTTCCACCAGCATCCAATTGCGCTTGCTGGCCACGCCTTTGAGCAGGTCGGCGAAGGCGCTGCGCAATTGCCCCTCGCCACTGACGCCTTGCTTTTTGATGAGGGCTTGCTTGGCCTGAAGGTATTGGGTGATGGCGCTATCTTCTGGCGAAATTTTCACGCGCAAGTTGGACATAAATTCCCCTTCTTAACATCGCAAACAGGATGGGCGTTATTTTATCCAAAATAGGGGCGGCGGGCAAACACCCTCACCCCTTGAATGTGCTCAGGCCAAAGTCGCCGAAGGGGTCATCGCGCTCGCGAACGGCTTGTTTGAAGCCCGCTTCGGCGGCGCGTTGCTGGAAGGCGTAGCCCTCTGGGGTGTGGCGGGCAATGCCATCGAACACCACGCCGAGGATTTGGGTGGTGTGTAGGCCTTGCGCCATGAGCGTTTGATTGGTCAAAAGTTTCATCATCACCAGTTGATTAACCGGTACGCGGGCGATGCGCTCTAGCAGGATTTCACAGCGTTCGTCCAGTTTTTCACGCGGGGCGCATTCTATCGCCAATCCCCACTCGACAGCTTCCTCACCGCTGAGACAATCGCCGGTGAAGAGCAGGCGTTTGGCGCGCTGAACGCCAAGGCGGTACGCCCAAAGGGCGGTCGTAGGTACACCCCAAACGCGGGCGGGCGGGTAGCCAATTTTGGCGCGGTCTTCAATGATGAGCAAATCACTACACAGCGCCATATCCGTGCCACCTGCCACACAGAAGCCATGCACCTTACAAACAACGGGCTTATCACTATAGAACAGGCTCATGAAGGCACGGGCGAAGCGGCTCATCATGGCATAGTCCAGCATGGGGTCCCAAGTTTGGGCGGGGTCATGGTTGGCGGACTGCACGGCAGGGTCAAGCGGGGTGTCGCGCAGGGCGGGCGGGGTTGGGCGCTCCTCACTGATGCGGCCTTCGGCGCTCATGACGAGGTCATAACCGCCACAGAAACCATTGCCGTTGCCACTGAGGGCGATGACATGCACGGCAGGGTCAAGGTTGGCGCGCTCTACACATTGCGCCAGTTCAAAGGGCATATCGAAGTTAATACCGTTGCCGCGTTCGGGTCGGTTCAACGTAATGCGGGCAATGCGGCCAGTAACTTCATACGTCAAAGTGGTATAGGTGTTCATGAGTTGCTCCCACTGCTCTCGTTAACAGTGCTCTGATTGTAACGAGAAGTGGGGAGTGTGGAAAATTAGGCAACCACCGCCAAGCGGCGTAGCAAATGCGTCAAATCTTGCTCATAGCGCACCAAATGCAGGCGCTTGCCGCCTAGTCGATGGTAGCGCTCTAAAAAGCCATAGAGCGGAGCGCAAATAAGCGGGCGATCAGAGAAGAAAATGAGCGCGGTAACTTGTGGGGGCAAGCAATCAACAAGGCTGTGTAAACGCGGCAAGGGATTTCCAGTGGGGAAACGTTCGGATTGAATGCGAGCGATGATATAAACATCGTGGTCAATACCACAAAGCATCGTTTGCAATTCTGCGAGGTGAGCGAAAAACTCATCCCAAGAAAAAGCGCCTGTTATTATACAGTCAATGCGTCTTAAGGCTTCATCTGCCCAGCTACATTCAATTGTCATAACAGTACCCTCTTTACACCTTATTTCGTTAACCGCTTAACCCACTATAACATTTTCAAGTGTTAAGTTCCATTAAGAAAGATATTTTTTACCTTTTTCAACACGACCTTTGCAGCTTTATGACATTTGTCATTGAGATTAACGACATTTGTCACGCCCCCGCGCTAATTGCAACAAAAATCACATATTTTCTCCGCCTCACTGAGCATAATGCCATTCGTTATAAATTGTGCTATACCTACCAATATAAGGAGTGATGTTTTCAATGTTCAATCGTAAGTTCTTCAGTATTGTGCTTTTGCTGGTGATTGTGGCGCTGGGGGCGATGATCGTTTCCTCAGCGGCGGCGCGGGAAGCGGCACACGGTGATGATGAAGAGGGTGAAGCAGAAGAGATTGAAATTATCCTCACCGAATACGCTTTCACAGTCGAGGGTGGCGAAGAGAATGCGCCCATCGTCCTCCATGCTGGCGACACTTATAAACTGGAGTTCGTCAATGAGGGCGAAATGATGCATGAAGTGCTCTTTGGCGCTGGCGTGATTATCGAAGATGATTTTGCCGTAGGCTATGAAGAGAATATTTTTGAGGACGTAGAGGCCGTCATCGAAGGCGAGATGAACGGGGCAGAGTTCGAGGTTGAAGTTTCGGGCATTGAAGAAATTGAGCTTAACCCTGGCCAAAAGCTGGAAATCATGCTCACCATTCCCGAAGAGCTGATTGGCGAATGGGAAATCGGCTGCTTTGTGAAGGGGCACTATGAACTAGGCATGGTCGCGCCGCTGATTATCGAGGCAGAACCAGAGGAAGAAAGCGGCAGTTAGCGATCATCGCGAGGCCATTAAAGCTTGAGGGGCGGCAGCTATGGGGTCGCCCCTTTTCTTCGGGTGTAGCTAGCACTTGCGAACAAGGGGCGGCTTCTGCTAGTTTATGGGGCGATATTCATCTACCCGCTACAAGGATTAGCTCATGCCGCATATCGACATCGCCACAGGCGCAAAGTTACACTATGTATCGCTCATGCCAGAAGGCACACCGCGCGGCATAGTCATCGCGGTACACGGCTTTTTAGGCACAGCGGAGACCAATCTGGGGCGCGTCATGCGCTGGTTACAGGGATTGGGCTACCATGTGCTAGGGCCAACACTGCGTGGGTATGGCGAAAGCCAGCCAAAACCACGGGACTTCCCGTTGAAGTTCTACCGCCGCGATGCGGAGGATGTCATTGCTTTTATGGACGCGCTGAACATTGAAAAAGCGCATTTGTTGGGCTACAGCGACGGGGGCGAGGTTGTGCTCACTGTAGCGGGGTTAGCGCCAGCACGCGCGCAATCGGCGGCAGTTTGGGGAGCGGTGGGCTATTTTGGACCATTGATGCGCCCGTATATCCAACGCATGTACCCACCCCACTGGATGACAGAAGAAGATTGCCAACGGCATGGCATTGCGCATAAAGAAGCGTTTGTGTTGGCGTGGATACGGGCGATGAAATACTATCTGGACAGTGGCGGCGATGTGAGCCTCAGCCTCGCGCCAAAGATAAGCGCGCCACTGTTGATGATGCTCGGCAAAGCAGATAAGCTCAACCCTGCCGAATACGCGGAAGTGTATTTAGAGCGCGTGAAGCATGGCGAACTCAAATTATTTGACTGTGGGCATGCGGTGCATGATGAGCAATGGGAAGCGTTTTGCGCGGCAGTAGAGGCGCATTTAACAGCGAGTGCGTAAGGCTAAAAACCTTTGTAAGGGAATTGAAACAACAAAAACCTGAATTTCGCGGTACAATTTACCTAATTCATTAATTCAACAAAATCAGTTATACTAAAAATAGGTAGGGGGCCTGAGGAGTAGGCTTATGACCAAGAAGAAGAATAGTCTCGATGTCATCAGCGAGCGCGATGTGACCCATATTCGCGATACCCGCTTTTTGGGGCCGCGCGCGCCAGCCGCCCCTATGCAGCCCCGTAAGACTGACCGCCTGGATTTGCGCATCCCCCGCCAGCTGCGGTTTATCATCACTGGTGAAAACGGCAAATCTTTCGATGTGCCCGTGAAGAAGTTCATGGTGATTGGCCGCGCCGGCATCTCACATGAGCACCCAGTTGATATTGATTTTCAGGAATATGGTGGGCAAGAACTGGGCGTCTCTCGCTATCATGCCACAATCACCATCAGTGCCGATGGCCTGCGCGTCAAAGACGTTAACAGCACCAACGGCACATTACTCAACGGTCGTGGCTTGCGCCCGTTACAGAGCTACCGCCTACGTCATGGCGATGAACTGCAATTTGGCAAGTTGAAGGTGCGCGTGCTCTTTGTAGGACTGCAACTTTAAGCTAAGCCCCACGCAATTACGCCAAAGCGGCGCGCAACTCTTGGGCAGCGCCAGCCCGCTCAATGAGCTTGACCTCTTCCAAACGGTCGAGCAAATCCAGCCAATGGTCGCGGCGTTCTTCATTAGCCAGCACAGGACGCAAAATTTCAGCAGCTTTCTGCACTTCGGCAGGTTTATCAGCCAGCGTTACCGCTTGCCAGTATGCCATTTCCTCCATGAAAGGTGCTTTTGCCCGCGCCTGCTCCCATAGCGATAACGCCTTATCCATATCCCCAGTTTCAAGCGCGATGTAACCACGAGAGTTCATAATTTGCGCGGTGCGTATGGTTACCAAGCGCGCCAACTCTTCAACTGGGTTATCGCTCTCATCCACACGCAAATCATAATCAGTCGCCCATTCTGGCCCCTTAACATCGTTGGGCACGACAACCAACGCCGCTGACTGCATCCCGCGAATATCACCATCTTCCGCCTGCGCCGCGCGCAAAGCCGCCACCATACGCTCGGCAAGGTCGCCTTCTGCACTCTCAAATGCCTGTGCCATCGCAGGTACAACAGTATCACGGGTCATCATGTTGGCCTGCACGCTGTAACCTTCGCCTACATGGTGGCTAGCATAGCGGATACATCCCGCCCCCGTATAAGCTGCGGCGCGCCCCTCTCTATCTACGACAGCAACCTGACGACGTTCATGGCCGGGGTCGCTGGCGACGAGGGCATCAATAATCTTTGGCGCGGGAATTCCCTCGCGTAACATGGTCAAGGCCATTGGCCCAAAACTAACATTCGATAATGATTGGGTGGCGACAGCGCCTCGCCCTGGCAACAGCCACGGCACAACCCGCCCAACGCCCACTTGATGCGTTTGTACGGCGACGCCCAATTGTCCCGTTTCTGGGTCACGCGCGACGATAGAATAGGTATTGGTTAACTGGTCAAAACGCATAGTGTGCACTCCCGTTGACTATTCAGTGCTAGCCAGCTTAACAAAACCCGCCATTTTACACAAACCAATGGATAGGTCCTTGCTGTAAGATGGTGAAAACGGTAATCTGCACATAAACGACACCGCTAAACAAAGGTGAGGCGAACATGACGAAGCGAAAACAGGGCATTTTTTGGCCAACAGACGAGCATGGGGTTATCCTCAATGTGGGAGATGAGAAATACCTCGCCCCGCCATGGGATGCTGCAGTGCGCGATATTATCGCGGCTTATGAGCAACACATCCCGAATGATACTCACAGCATTTATATCACGGGCAGCGTGGCACGCGGTGCGGCAGTGCCGAAGCTCTCAGATATTAACGCCTTCGCGGTGCTAGAAGAAGCGGTAGACCCCGAATTAGTGATGCAAGACTGGATAGAAAAGTCAGAAAAGGCCATCACCCGTGCCCATCCTGAGATTAATGGGGTGACTATGGAGCTATGGCCGCATGGGTCATTGTTCGTTGAGCCTGAAGAATTCTCCGTCAATGCATTCATCCTAAAAACCCATAGCGTGCGTCTGTGGGGGCCAAACCTGGCGCCAGAGTTGCCAGATTTCACGCTCAGCCCAGCGATTGCCAACGAGGATATTTTGCTGTTCTATGAAGATGATTTTGTCGAAGCGCTTGATGAAATCGAAATGCGTTCATCAAAAAAGAATGTGCGTTTTTGGTGTCGCATTATTTGCAAGCAAATCATTCATACAGCGTTTGCGCTGGTTATGCTGGACGAAGGCAAATTTACACGTGATTTACCCCTCGCAGCTGAATGCTTTTTACGCCATTACCCCCAGCATAAAGCCGATATTGAACAAGCGCTCCAATGGGCAGATAGGCCATCTGGTGATGTTTTTGCAGTACATGACTATCTAGAGCATATTGCCGATTGGCTCATGCCTGCTTGTGAAACATGGTTAGACCGTTATAACCCAGAACGCTGCTATCCTTATGGGGCGGAAGACTGTGTTGAGGAAGATGGGGAGTTTGATGAGCCATAGCAACTATTAACGATTGTTACGGAGTGAATTACCCTATAAAAACTCATTTACAAGTCTGAATTTTTTCTAACGTTTCAATAGGGATTGGCTTGAAATCCTCTATAATGAGTTTAATAGGTTGCCTTAGTGTTCACTATATTAACATAGCTTAAAGCTAGTAATAAGGCAACAAATCATTAACATCGCACTCATGAGGACCATCATGCCAATCAACGTAGCATGGGACAACGCAGAAAAAACGGTCATTCTTTTGAGCGCTCAAGAGCGCTGGAATTGGCGGGAGTTCGCCGATGCGCGGGAAGAGACCAAAGCACTACTCGCTGATATTCCCCACTCAGTCGGGGTTATCGTCTATATTCCTGCGTCGGTAGAATTACCGAAGAACATTCTAGAGGGGATGCGAGAGCATGCGCGTTTTCGCAATCCATTAGTCAAAATCGTGGTACTGACAAGCGACTCATCCGTAATTCAGACGATGTATGGTGTGTTTCGTCAAATGTACCCCCGCATTACCGAGGCGTTTGTTTTCACATCAACATTGGCACGGGCGCGGCAAATTGTCGCTGAAGCATTGGGGCAACCGCCTTCTGAGGAATAGCCCCATCATGTATCTAAAAGAAAAGAGGCCGGTTTCATGTACCAGCCTCTTTTTAATTTACCCGCTGAGCGGGTCGGGCGTCGGTGTTGGGGTGGATGTTGGGAAGCCTAGCGGCGATTGGCAAACGGCTAGTCTATCTTCAAACGCGGAAATAAGGGATGTATCGCCACTTTTGATGGCGATGTCATACCCTGGTGTGAGATAGGTTAACGCGGCCTGGCAATTGCCCAATGTCACCTGCGCATTGCCTGCCCAATAGTAGTGATAGCCATTTTGAGAACCAAGCTCTATCACACGGCGGAAGGATTCCGCGGCAGCAGTGAACTGCTCCAAGTTATATTGGGAGCGCCCCAGCAAATATAAACAGAAGATGTTATCGGGGTCGGCCTCCACACAGCGGGTGAAATAATCTGCCGCGCGGGTATATGTACCAAGGTCTTGATAGTAGATACGCCCCAAGGCGAAAAGCGCCTGGACATTGCGCGGGTTGGTCACCAGAATGCCATCGAGAATATCAATCGCATCTTCCACATTGCCCAACCGCGATTCCATCAAGGCGTAATCGATAGACGGGTAAATAATATGCGGCGCTAATTCGGCGGCTTTTTCATAATCTGCTAGCGCAGCCTCAAGGTCAAAAAAGCCATCTTGGTAGATACGCCCGCGAATGCGATAAGCTTCAAAGCTGTTTGGGTTGATTTCTAGCGCTTGGTTAACCGTATCGAGAGCGCGTTGTGTCTGGTTCAAATCTAGATAAAGTTCAGCCAGAAAAGCCAGTGCGCGGGCATTATCTTCTTTTAGTTCTAAAGCATGGAGCGCACTGGCAATACCTTCGCCATAGCGTCCGTTATACTCTAATGCCAGCGCCCGAATGGCCCAAGCATCAGACGAGAAAGGGTTAGCGGTGACGGTTTTTTCGGCCATTTCTAGCGCGCCATCAAGGTCACCATTAACCAGCCGCCCTAAGGTCACGCGGTAGTGAGTGACTACGTCATTCGGCACAGAGGGCAGAATTTCCTCATAAATTTCGAGCGCGTCTTCCATCAAGCCTTGTGCCCAAAGTTCGTTGGCACGATTAATGCGCAGGGTTGGGTCTGGCGTTGGGGTTGGTGTTGGCGCGGCAGCGGTGGCGATACTCTCGCGCGCGTTATCCCATAGCTGCTGCACGGCCTCCCCCACCTGTGGGAACATCTCGCGGTTTTCGTAAATGCCAATGCCCACAAAAATAGCAATGCAAGTGAAGACAAATAGCAAGAAACGGCGTAATGAAAAGATAGACCGTCGCGGGGTGCGGCGATAGCGTTTCGGCGTCTTGATATACATAATACTCACTCCCCTGTCGTTGATTGGGGTGCTTCGGATTCAGCTTCATTGACGGACGGCGCGGCATAATTGGGGCAAGCATCGGAAATGGCCACTAACCCCTGCCGAATGTTATCAATCGTGGTTTGGCGTCCGCTGGCCTGTGCCATAATCAGCGAATCCTCTAAAATTTGCCAGGATATATCGCAATCGCCCTCGTAGAAATAGGACAGGCCGAGCCTGTATTTACACTCGACGTTATCAGGTGAATAGGTCACACAGTTATCAAAGGCCTGTAACGATTGGGCGAAGTTGCGCTCTCGATAATACAACATCCCAAGCTGAAAGTATGCGGCGGCGTAGTCGGGCGCGTTGGCGATGGCGTCTTCACAGAAGCCTTTGGCACGTTCATATTGCCCCACTTTGGTATAAGCCTCGCATAAGCGCAGTAGCGCCTTGGGATGGCGCGGGTTCAATGATAATACTTGCTGGTAGGTATCGATAGCTTCGTTATCTAAATCATTGGCCAAATAGAGAAAGGCCAGTTCAAAGTACGGGTCAGGGAGATTGGGATTAAGCGAAATGGCTTGCTGCAATTCCCGAATCGCGCCATCGCTATCCCCAATTTGACTGAGGGCGTAAGCATAATTGCGGTGCGCCATCGCATCCAACGGCGCTAATTCTATTGCCCGTTCGCCATACTCAACGCCATCTTGCCAGCGCCCAATATCGGGAAAAGCACGCGCTAACACTGCGTGCAAGGTTGCGAAGTTGGGGTCTAAATCTAGCGCGGAAAGGCCAACGGGGATGGCTTCGTCAGGTTGTCCATTCCACACTAAAGCGCGGGCACGCAAGGCATGGCCACGCACATCCTGCGGATTTACATCTATCGCATGGGCGGCTAATTCCAGAGCTTTGTCATAATCGCCATAATCGATAAGCGCCATGCCATACTCATAAATATAATCGATGTCATCGGGGCGCATTTGGTAAGCGCGGTCAAAGAGCGCTATGGCTTCTTCTAAATCGCCAAGACGGTATAATGTCGCCGCCTGCGATGCGAGGTCGGCGGGCAGCGGTGTGGCTGTTGGCCCCATGCCCACCGCCTCTAAGGCGGCGCTTTGTAACTGCTCGAAGTTGAGCATAACATAAAACAAAAACGCGCCAACAAACAAAACGAAAAAGAGAACAATGCGACCAGTTGGCCGTTTGCGGCGGCGGCTATGCGGGCCAAAAAACGGTTGAGAGTAATCTCGTTTTACTTGCATAAAATGCCTCGCAGGTGTGAGCCTATAGCACCAATCGCAATATCAGCCAAAACCGCCGATTGGTGTGGGGGGGATTGGCGTCGGGGGCACCGCCGTCGGCAGCGATGCGCTACGATAGGCCGGGCAATCACGGGTGACATTCTGTAGACCAATGCGGATATTGCGGATGACGGGTTCGTTTTCGGGCGTATTATCGACCAGCCCTAAAGATTCTTGAAGCACAGTCCATGCAGCATCACACTGCCCCAGAATCCAGTGCGCCAAGCCACGCAAATAATAACATTCAATCTCTGTCGAACCCAAAGCCACACAAGTTTCGAAATCTTCAATCGCCCCTTCGTAGTTACGACGGTTGTATTTCATTCGCCCTAACTCGCGGTAAGCAGCGGCGTATTCAGGATCAATGTTGATGGCTTCTTCACAATAATCTTGAGCAACAGCGAATAGACCAACGCCAGAATAGGTTTCGCACATACGCAAGTAGGCCTTTGCGTTATCTGGCTCTATTTCAATGACATGCTGGAAAATCGCCACAGCCATCTCATCAACATCTAGGGCGCGGTACTGTGCCGCCAACTCAAAATAGATATTGGTCAGGTTCGGGTTAATCTTGAGCGCTTCTTCAAGCTGGTCAATCGCCGCCAAACGGTCGCCAACGAAAATCAGCGGCACGCTATAGCTTCGATGCGTCACTGGGTCATAGGGGTCTAACTCTACCGCCAACGCGCCACGGGTCAGCGCTTCTTGATAGCGCCCGATGAGGGTATAGGCCACAGAGAGCGCCGCATGCAGTGGGGCGAAGTTAGGGTCTTTTTCCAGCCCATTCACAGCGATGGGAATCGCTTCGGCGGGCGCATCCCACTGTAAGGCGCGCGCTTGTAAGGCATAACCACGCGGGTCATCGGGATATAGCTCCACCGCACGCACACCGAGTTCAAACGCCTCTTGCGATTGGCCGTTCTCTAGTAGGAGCTTGCCATATTCGTAGATGTAATCAATGTTATTGGGGCGCAACTCTACCGCAGTGCGCAGCTCTGCTAGCGCCGTTTCTATATCGCCCTGCAAATAGGCATCTAGGCCGCGTTGGGCGTGAAAACTGGCGAAAGGTGTGGGCGTAGGCGCCATCCCTACCGCATCAAGGGCGACCAGTTGCAAAGTGCTGAATTGGGTAATGACAAAAACAAGAAATCCGCCGATAAGCAAGCCAAAGAAAAACAGACTGCGTCCGGGATTGTGTTTATGCTTACTGAAAAGTGGGCGCGAATAATCACGCTTAATGCGTCGCATCGCCTGCCTCTACATCAATGGACAGATTGCGGCGCGGCGTGGTGCCAGCGCCAAGCGATAGTAGCTTTTGGGATAAATAGTGTCAAGGTTTATCGCGTTTCGGCCTCTTTTGTGGGCGCAATCCGCGCCGCGCCATAGGCCACCAGCGTGCGCTGCCGCGCAAAAGCATGGTCGATAATGGGCGCTGGATAGTTGGCGGGTGGATGTTCCATCGTCCATGGTTGGTGAATATAAGGAACAGGCACATCGCGTAACTCTGGTATCCAGCGTTTTATATACACACCATCAGGGTCAAATTTCTGACTTTGCTTAACTGGATTGAAAATGCGGAAATACGGCTGTGCATCTGTACCCGTGCCAGCAGTCCACTGCCAACCGCCATTATTGGAAGCTGGGTCGCCATCGATGAGATGCTGCATGAAGAAGCGTTCGCCCTCCTGCCAATGAATGAGTAAGTCTTTCGTCAAGAAGCTGGCGACAATCATACGGGCACGATTGGGCAGCCACCCCGTTTGGACAAGCTGACGCATGGCAGCATCGACAATTGGATAGCCTGTTTTCCCGTTCTGCCAAGCCTGTAATGCAGCAGTATTATCCCGCCATTCCAGCATGTCGTATTCGCGGCGGAAATTCTGGCGCAGCACATGCGGGTAGTGCCACAAGATGTGGGCATAAAACTCGCGCCAAGCTAATTCACTCACCCATCGTTCCACAGATTTACGCGCCCTATCGTCCTCAGCTTGCAAATAGGCGGCGCGGGCAGCACCGTAAATCGCACGGATAGAGAGCAGCCCAAAACGCAAATAGGGAGAGAGGCAGGATGTGTATTGTGGTGGCGCAACGGCTAGTAAATCGCGGGTGTCGTTATAGGTAAAAATCGCTTTATCCACAAAATCCGCCAAGCGCTGTTGGGCAGCGGCTTCAGTTGCGACGGGTAAAGATATGGGCATCTCCACAAATCCCAATTCACACAATGACGGCAGGGGCAGCGTCTCAAATGTATCTAATGAATGAAAGCGCCCTACTGGCGATGGCGATACAGTATCCTTTGGAAATTCGCGCCACTGTTTGTAAAACGGGGTAAATACCGTGTACGGCGTGCCATCGCTCTTCAAAAC
>DAOTWU010000288.1:0-8015 GCA_034435735.1 Anaerolineae bacterium
ATACCAACTAAAAACTGCGCGGGGCGGTGGCACAGATGGCGGTAGTATACATCTCTCAAATACGGGTGTGCCTTCTGCAGTGATTTCTATGCCATGCCGCTACATTCATAGCCCATCTGCCTATTTGAACAAAGATGACTATGCCGCAACATTGGCATTAGCCCAAACAGCATTACAAGAACTCACCTGGGATATATTGAAACACGATTAACTATCGAGAACGAGATGAAAACATTGGAGTATGATGCATGATTGAGCTGATTAAAAAACTCACCGAAGCATGGGGGCCTTCGGGATATGAACATCAAATACGTAAATTAATTCAAGAAGAAGTTGCAGATTTAGCTGATGAAATACACGTTGACCCGTTAGGGAATTTGATTTGCAAAGTGGGGAGCGGCGGCAAGAAAATTATGGTCGCAGCCCATATGGATGAAATTGGCGTGATGGCCAATTACCGCGAACCCACAACGGGCTATCTCCGCTTCACGAACATTGGAGGCTTGCTCCATAACTCTTTACATGGTAACCGTGTACGCTTCGAAAATGGCACAATTGGTGTTATTGGTGTGCATGATGCTTTTGGCAGTAGTCGCCGTAACTTACCAGACCTAGATAACTTCTATATTGATGTTGATGCCGCTGATGATTCTGAGGCGGTTGAAGTGGGTAGCCCTGCGGGCTTTTGGCGGCAAATGGATGTCCGCGGTAACCGCATTGTGGCGAAATCACTAGATGATCGCATTGGATGCGTTGTTGCGATTGAGACGATGCGCCGCTTGAAGAAAAAAGCGCCTAATGAAATTTATTTTGTATTCACAGTACAGGAAGAAGTTGGGGTGCGCGGCGCGAGAACGGCTGCTTATGGCATTGCCCCAGATATTGGCATTTCGCTAGATGTAACAGCGACAGGTGATGAGATTAAAAACCGTAAGATGACCGTTCGGCTGGGTGATGGCGCAGCGATTAAAGTGCAAGATAGCGGGCATATCGTCCCCCGAAAAATTGTTGATTGGATGATAGGGCGCGCAACCAGTGATAACATCCCCCACCAACTGGAAGTGTTGACCGGCGGCTCTACTGACGCGGCGGCAATTCACATTTCGCGGGCGGGTGTGCCTAGCGGCTGTATTTCTATTCCCTGCCGCTTTATCCATACAACAAGCGAAACGGTCGATGTGCGAGATGTGCAAGCCTGTATTGACCTGCTCACTGGTCTACTTGCAAATTCTGTAGACTTAGACGAAGATTAACCGTGAGGAACAGTTAGGGGTTACAAACAATCTATATCCCCCCTCTACCAGGCGCATAACGCCACTTGTGCGATATGCAGGTTTGTGCTTGACTAGTGATAGATGATAACAAAGCATTGCGGTGGCACAAAGGCATGTCTCGTCTCGACATTGAAGAACAGCCAACATTTGAAGACCTTGAACTTTTAGCGGAAGTTTCCCAGCTTTTAACGTTACGTGACCTTGATAATGTCTTGCAAAAGGTCATTAGCCTAACTTCAAAAGCAGTAGGGGCGAGCCGTGCCAGTTTGTTTTTGCACAAAGGCGATCAGGTTGATTGGGATCATATTCTGGTAACGCGCAACCTATCGCGGGATGAATCCATCAATGTGGTCAAACAAGTGCTAAGTGAGGGGTTAGCTGGGTGGGTATATCGCAACCGTAAAGCAACAATCGTTGAAGATACGGAAAAAGATAAACGCTGGCTAACTTTTCCAGATGACACCTCTAAAACGCGGTCTGCTTTATGTGTGCCGTTCATCCTCAATAACGAAGTGTTGGCTGTGGTTACGCTGGCACACCCTGAACCTCAGCACTTCACACCTTATCATCTGCGGTTAGTCACCATTATTGCGAATCAAGCGACAGTAGCTATCCGAAACGCGCAGCTTTTCAGTAAGCTAGAAACCCAGCAGCGCCAGTTACAAGCCTTTTTGCAAGCCATCCCCGATGTCTTGTTAGTCTTGAACAAAAGTGGCCAAGTCCTCATGGTCAATAACGCTGCAGTACGGCTCATTGGAGAGAATAACCAAGACGCCCTATTAAATCGTCAGTTGAAAGAATTTGCAGCGATTGATGATGTTTTCGCTTCAATTGACGAAATTATCTATAAAGATTCTGGCGAAGATGATATTGAAGAATGGGCGTTTACCGTTCGTTCTGAGCGGCGACAGCAAGATTTTCAGGTGACCATATCCGTTTGGAAGGAGCAAGAGCAAATTGGCGGTTATGTGGTTGTCATGCACGATATTACCACCTTACGCGACCTCAATCGATTCAAAGATGAGATGTTACGGGTTGCTTCTCATGACCTGCGCAGCCCACTATCACTCATAGTTGGGTATGTCGATATTATCGGCCTCGATTTGCCAGAAGATTCGCCTATTCAACAGTATCTCGATGTTGTGCGTCGCTCTACAGAGCGGATGAACAACTTACTTGATGACTTGCTCAGAGTAGAACGGGTACGCAGTTCGCCGCTCGAATTGCAAGAGGAAATTGACATCGCCAAACTGGTACGGGTGGTACTGGTCAATATGCGGCCATCAGCAGAGGCCAAAAAGCAACGCCTCAATAGTGATGTTCAATTAGATAATGCGCCCAAATTCATTGCAGATGCCGTGCTTATCCGTCAATCTATGGAAAACCTGATTAGCAATGCTATTAAATATACGCCTGAAGGTGGAGAAATTTCCGTCAAGGCTTATATTGAAAACGAGCGATTCTATTTCACAGTAACAGATACAGGCATTGGCATACCACAGGAACATCTATCACATATTTTTGAGTCCTTTTACCGTGTTCCCCATAAAACCGCCTCCGCAGAAAAAGGTACAGGGCTAGGGCTAAGCTTGGTTAAAAATGTTATTGAACGGCATGATGGGGAAGTATGGGTAACCAGTGAAGAAGGCCAAGGTAGCACTTTTGGCTTCTGGTTGCCATTGAAACGTAAAGTATGACAACCGACAACCGTTCTCGTATTGAACGTGTTCGGCGTGCATTGGAAGAGGTGCAGGCCAATAAACACGTTTTCTCCACCGAAACCTATACACAAATCATTTTGGCGCTCATGGATAAACAGCGAGCGCTACAAACGCGCCCAACCGATGGCGGGCAACCTGTGGAAGCTGACACTATCCGCCTCGTTACGGTGATGTTTGTTGACATAAAAGATTCTACCGAGCTAGCCCAGCAGTTAGATTCTGAAACGTGGAAATCTGTCCTCGATTTAGCCCACCAGAAAATGGCGGAAGTTATCGCGCAATCTGAAGGAGAAATCGGTCAATATCTGGGCGATGGCTTATTATGCTTCTTCGGCGCACACCGTAGCCGTGGCGATGACGCAGTACGTGCTGTTGCGGCGGCGCTCTCCATCCAACAAGCTATGTTGAAATATGCTTCGGATGTCCAACAAAGCTACCAAATAGACTTCGCCGTTCGGATTGGCATCAGTACAGGCCGCCTTGTTGTGGGAATGGTTGGTGGCGGCGGAAAACAGGAGTTTCTCGCATTGGGGCCTGCTACTAACCTCGCCGCCAGGTTACAAACGATTTGCCCGCCCAGCGGCGTGTTAATTGATTCCCCAACATACCAGCGCGTGCGTAATAACTTCATCATCACCCCCCAATCACCCGTACAGCTCAAGGGATTTGATGAACCTATAGCCTACTATAGCGTGGAAGGATACCGTCGGAGAAGCGCAACCCAACTCACCCGCACCCGCATTGCCGATGTTGAACTCCCCTTTATTGGCCGACAAGTAGAATTAGCAGCCTTTGAAGAGGTGTGGCAGAACGCAATTGAGGAAGAGCAATTTCGGGCAATTACCTACTTTGGCAATATTGGGCAAGGGAAAAGCCGCCTTTTGCAAGAAATCCTCAATCGAGCTGCTGAGTTCCCTGCAACACAGATTTGCCTTGTCGCGCAATATGAGCAACGAACCACACCATATAACTTAATCCATAATCTGCTAGTCTCTAATTGCAACATCAATGACACTATGCCGGTTGAAGAGGTCGAGCAGAGGATATACCAGTTTATCAAAGAATTATGGGATGGTGATGACCATGAAGCAGTTGCGGCGATTATGGGGTATCTGGCAGGGCTAGGGTTTGAAGATAGCGAGCATGTCGTATCCCTTAAGCAAGGTGGAGAAGGGCAAGAACGGCTAGCCTATCGTCGCATTGCTCAATTATTTGAATATCTAGCAGAATCTAGCGCGTTATTACTGGTTGTCGATAACTTGCACTGGGCAGATGAGTATTCACTGGATTGGCTGGAATATCTGGCGCAAGCATTAAGCCAGGAAAGCGCTGTCCTCATCAGTTCGGCAAGGCCAGAATTCAGAGAAATACGCCCCAACTTTTTACAACAAATACCCGCTTACCGCGCCTTTGATATAACACCGCTATCGCTAGAAGAAACCCAGCAACTGGTCGATACAATCTTGCAGCAAGTGGAAAATGTCCCTGCTAAGCTCTCAGAAATTATCAGCGAGCGAGCGGGCGGCAACCCGTTATTCGTCGAAGAGCTATTGAATATGTTGTTCGATAATGGAGTTTTCGAGCAAATTGATGAGGGGCGTTGGAAAATCAACCATTATCGCTATACAACCACGCTTTCCACCCTACCAAGCGGGCTGCTCAATGTCTTGCAGGCACGGCTGGACGATTTACCACCTGCTGCCCGTCACATTGCCCAAGTGGCTGCAGTTATCGGCTACACATTCTGGGATACCCCATTGTGTGCAATTCTAAATGTGGAAGATGTTGATAACGAACTCAAGATATTAGAAGACCGCGGTATTATTTCAATCAGTCAGGAAAGCGACTTCCCCCAAACGCGCCAATACTATTTCCGTCATTCGCTTTATCGTGATGTAGCCTATGAGATGCTAACGCGCACAAATCGTGAGCAGTTTCATCGCCTCATCGCGGATTGGCTTCACAATTACATTGAGCGCCATCCTAAATATCTAGCGAGCTTAGCCGAACATTACCAACAAGGCGGTATGTATGAAGAGGCACTTGAAACTTATCTAAATGCCAGCCTCAGCCATTGGAGCGGCGGCCTACTCAAAGAAGTGCTAACAGTTGTAGAGCATGGACTGGGATTGGCACGCAATGTGCCACGAGAGCGCGCTTTGCCCATTGTCAGCCGAATGTGGGTCTTGCGAGCAAGAACCTTAAACGCCCTAAATCGCTACGAAGAGGCCAGCGCGGCAAGTGCTTCTGCCCAACGTTTGCTAGAAGAACTCTCGCCCGACCTGATGCTAGAAGAGCGAATTGAAGCGGCGCTTACACTTGGTGAGGCATATCGCAGCATGGGGCAGTTTCAAGATGCGCTACAGGCATTACTGCAAGCTTATGAACTTGTACAGGAAGGCGACACAGCATCTCATATCAGTGTTTTAAGTGCCTTTGGCGCGCTTTATTTGTATCAAGGCGATTTAGCTCAAAGCGCGGCTTATTTCCAGCGAGCGTTCAACCTGGCCCGTTCAAACGAAGAGCCAGACCGAATTCCCTATATCATGACTAATCTGGGCATGATTGCACAAGAACGCGGTGAGCTAGCTATCGCGTTGAATTATTATGAGCGTGTCTTGGAGATGAACCGAAAACGGGGCAATCTATACTTTCAAATTCTTGATTTACGCAACATCGGCTCTATTTATCGCGAGCTATTTGCCTATGAGCAAGCACAAGCAGTGCTTGAAGAGGCATATACCTTACAAGACTATATCCAGTTTGAAGACCCGCTAACACAGGTCAATCAAGCCTTAGTATGGATTAGTTTAGGGCGCAAACAAGAGGGGCTGAGTTTGCTAGAACAAGCGCAACAGATTGAATCGCCCAGTTTGGCCACACAATTCAATGTGCGGTTGGCCTATATACAAGGGTTAGCTATGCTGGGCGAATACCAAGCTTGTAAAGAAGAAGCACAGCAATTCATCGAAGCGGCGACAAATAACGCCATGATGCGCGCCAGGGGGCGGCTGTGGTTAGGTATTGCTAGCCATGCCTTAGGCGATGAAAACGCCATCGGCCATTTACGTAAAGCACTGCAAGATGAGCAAACTTATGCAGGCAAAGAATTGTGGCGCTGTTACGCATTTTTAGCGTTTAGCGCTCAATCACAAGAAAAAGCCCGCCAATACTACGAAAAAGCGGCCAGCATCATCAGCACTCTTTCTACGAGTTTAGTCAAACGGCCAGACCTGCAAATTTCCCTCTTAAATAACGAAATGGTGCAAATCATCTTCGCATCCTCACGAACACAGTAAGTGCGTTTCCTGTACGGAATGCCCTAAGGCCAATCATAAATACCCAGCGCCTGCGTGGTAAAATCGGGGCGGAAGATAGGCTTATTTAGAAAAGGAATGAACGCTGTGGCAGAAGAAATCCCCACTCGTTTGGCCTATTTACAGGAGCAATTACAGGAACTGCATGAGAGCGGCCTTTATAACCACATTCGGACAATTGAAAGCGCGATGGATGGCCGCATCCGTGTTGATGGGCGCGATGTACTCAATTTTTGTGCGAACAACTATTTAGGGCTGGCCAATCATCCCCGCCTAAGAGAAGCGGCAAAACGCGCTATTGACCAATATGGCATTGGACCAGGCGCCGTACGCACTATCGCCGGCACGATGTCACTTCATGTGCAATTAGAAGAACGTCTGGCCAAGTTCAAAGGCGCAGAGGCAGTCATCACGCTTCAAAGCGGCTTCACCGCCAATCTAGCCACCATCCCTGCGCTCGTCGGGCGAGGCGATGTCATTTTCAGTGATAGGCTCAATCATGCCAGTATTATTGATGGTTGCCGCCTAAGCCGCGCCAAAATCGTCGCTTATGAACACAACGATGTTGATGATTTGCGCCGCAAAATCGCCGAAGAAACAGAATATAACCGCCGCCTCATTGTGACTGATGGGGTATTCAGTATGGATGGCGATATTGCACCGCTGCCACAACTGGTCGAGGTGGCGCAAGAGCACGATATTATGCTCATGGTCGATGACGCACATGGTGAAGGCGTTCTCGGTAAAGGCGGACGCGGCATTGTGGATCATTTCGATTTACATGGACAAGTTGACATCGAAGTGGGCACGATGAGCAAAGCCTTTGGTGTAGTAGGCGGTATTGTCGCGGGTAAAAAGATCATCATCGAATGGCTGCGCCAACGCGGTCGCCCCTTCTTATTCAGCAGCGCGATGACCGTGCCAGATGCCGCCGCATGCTTAGAAGCTGTTGACATTCTCGAAAATAGCGATGAGTTGGTGCAACGACTATGGCACAATGGCGATTTCTTCAAAACAGAAATGAAGAAACTTGGGTTTGATGTTGGGCAAAGCCAAACGCCGATTGTCCCCGTGATGTTAGGCGAAGCGCCCTTAGCCCAAGAATTCAGCCGCAAGCTCTTTGAAAATGGTGTGTTTGCGATGGCGATTGGCTACCCCACTGTGCCCAAAGGGATGGCACGCATTCGCGTTATGAACACCGCCGCCCATAGCCAGCAAGATTTAGAAGAAGCGCTGGCCGCGTTTGAGAAAGTCGGCAAGGAGTTAGGTGTCATTTAACATCACTCAACCAAAAGGATTGCAACGGATGTCTCGCCAAAAGGTTATACTCATCACCGGGGCCAATGGTGAAGTTGGACATGGCTTAATTGAAAAGCTCGCCCAACAAACCCCGCGCCCCCGTATTGTCACACTTGATATTCGCAACATTGCGCCAGAAATGCAGCCACTAGTAGAGCGGCATATCGTCGGCGATATTCTCGATACCATACTCCTCTCTACACTCATCAATGAGTATGATATTGAAGCTATTTACCACTTGGCAGCCCTACTCTCCACACATTCAGAATTCAATCCAGAAGCAGCGCATAGGGTCAATGTGCAAGGAACGGTCAATCTCTTGCATTTAGCGGCAGAAGAGGGGCGCTTGCGGGGTAAACCTGTGCGTTTTCTGTATCCCAGCTCAATTGCGGCTTATGGCGTGC
>DAOTWU010000289.1:0-1807 GCA_034435735.1 Anaerolineae bacterium
AGATTGCCCTGATAATCTTCGCAACGCACTAGTGCATCATAATTTGGGGCAGCATGTTTATAGATATGCCAGAAGTGGTCATCGGTCATAATTAGGTCAATCCTCTATGAAGGTTCGCTCATCGGGCGCATACCAATTAACAAAATGCGTGATTTAGGGGGCTGGGTGGCAGCAAAGACAATTGCATCAGCAACAGCTTCCGGCTCTAGCATAGCAGCAATTTTGGGGTCACCTTCGGTACGGCCTGTGCCGATAGCGAAAGAAGTATTGACACCACCGGGCGCAATGACACTCACTTTAATACCTGCTTCACGATATTCTTTATCAAGCGCCTCGGCAAACCCCACTTGGGCAAATTTTGTGGCACAGTAAATAGCTTCTCCTGCATAGCCATGTAAACCCGCTTGAGAAGACACAATAATGACAGAACCTGAACCACGCGCCACCATACCCCCTAAAAATGCGCGAGTTACAAGATAGGTAGAGCGCATATTGGTGTTCATCATCCAATCATAATCAGCTACAGAAGTTTCTAGAAATGAACCATATTTGGCGACACCTGTGTTATTCACCAAAATATCCACATGACCGAATTCGGCTAATGTTTGCTCACGTAGATAATCGACATCATCACCCTGCGAAACATCACCAACCACAACAAGTGCGCGGCGCCCTAACGCTTGAATTTCTTCCGCAAGGATGTTTAACTCCGCTTCTGTACGCGATGTAATGACAACATGTGCGCCTTCCTTTGCCAGCGCTAAAGCAGCGGCGCGGCCAATCCCGCGACTCGCCCCAGTCACAACCGCAACTTTATCCTCTAAACGCAACATAATTAACCTCCATCTGTTTGCTTGAATTTACCCCATAAATACACCAACAAGCAAACAAAAAGGCGCCCGTTATGGACGCCTTCTCATTATCAACCAATTCACTTAAGCCAGTTGGGCTTCAAAGGCAGCGAGTTGTTGTTCAAACTTAGTCGCATCTACCTGCGGATAGCGGTCTAAGAGCGCTTTGAAAATGCGCATATATTCGACAATGTCCTCATGCGTATACGCCTCAAAGCGCAAAGTAATCGCTGGCTGGGTATTACTCGCCCGAACAAGCCCCCACCCATTGGGGAATAAAGCACGTGCACCGTCAACAGTGACAACCTCATAGCTTTTCTGAAGTTCCTCAGTCATTTCATCGATCATCTGGAACTTCAGGTCATCAGGTGCAGAGAGAATAATCTCTGGTGTGGCAACAAGGCGGGGAATATCTTCAAATAGTTCGCCGATAGTTTTACCAGAACGGCTAACCACTTCCAAAGTTTTTAATGCGACGAGGGGGGCATCATCAAAGCCATAGTAATCTTCGCCGATGAATAAATGGCCGCTAACCTCACCACCAAGTGGTGAGCCTAACTCTGCCATGCGTTGTTTCATCAGGCTATGGCCAGACTTCCACATTTCTGGCTTCCCACCATGTTCCTTGATAACATCAGGCAAGGCTTGCGAGCTTTTCACATCAAAAACAATGGTTGCACCAGGTTGCCGTTGTAACAGGTCACGAGCGAGCAAAGCGAGTAGACGATCAGCGGCAATATGGTGACCATGATTGTCAATAAACCCACAACGGTCAGCATCGCCATCGAAAGCCAAACCTAAATCGGCCCCAAGCTCAACCACTTTAGCCTCTAAATCTTTGGTCATCTCAGGGTCTTCAGGGTTTGGTAGATGATTGGGATATGTGCCATCGGGTTCACAGTACAGGCAGTGCACTTTAAGCCCCAAACGCTCTAACATAGGTGGCACATAAGTAC
>DAOTWU010000290.1:0-3556 GCA_034435735.1 Anaerolineae bacterium
TTAGAAACACTAGCCACCAATACCGATGTTGACCTTTCAGTGACGTTGGGTGGGGGAGAGGTGCGCCTTTTAGACCTCACGCAGGCTTATAGCATTTTTCCCAATGGCGGCTATCGTGTAGAGCCTGTTTTCATCCTCAAAGTGACCGCCCCTGATGGGCAAGTACTTTATGAATGGCAACCAACACCCTTAGAGCATCGCGTGCTAGATGAGCGCATCGCCTATATCATCACCGATATTCTCAGTGACCCTTATGCCCGTATCCCTTCATTTGGGCGCAATAGCATACTGAATATAGGCCGTCCCGCCGCTGCCAAAACGGGCACAACCACCGATTTTCGCGATAATTGGGTTATGGGGTATACGCCTAATCTTGTTGTTGGGGTTTGGGTGGGGAATGCCGATAATCAGCCGATGGTTGATGTGACGGGTATCAGTGGCGCTGGGCCAATTTGGAATCAATTTATCCGCCGTGTGTTGCTTGGCCAGCCAGAACTAGATTTCACCCGCCCTGATGGGTTAATTGATGTAGATGTTTGCGCGCTCAGTGGTAAATTGCCCACAGAGGCCTGCCAGCGCACCTACCGCGAGATTTTCATCCCCGGTACAGAGCCGACAGAAGAGGATGATTTTTATCAGATTTTTGAGATAGACCGTCGTACAGGAACGCTTGCTGATGAAAACACGCCACCAGAATACCGCACCGCGCAAGTCTTCATCGTTTTGCCACAGGAAGCGCGCGATTGGGGAATGCGCCACGGCATCCGCCAACCACCAGCGGGCGCGCTCATCCAAGCGCCAGATGATGATAGAAGCGTGCGTTTGTTAGAGCCAGACCCGTATACCGTGTTTGAGGTCTCGCCGATTACGCCCATAGAGACCCAGCGCTTGCGCTTCACTGTTGGCGTCCCCTCATCAACGCAATCGGTGCGCTATTATCTCAACGACCAGTTATTGAGCACGGTCACCCAATCCCCATGGGATTACTGGTGGTCATTAGCTGTGGGCGAGTATGAACTCGTCGCCGAGGCGACGCTAGCGGATGGGGCTATTCAACGTAGCGCGCCCATCCCCTTCCGCGTTGTGCCTTATGGCGAAATTGGCGGGGCTGTGCAACTTGGGCAGCCTTAAGGCCGCTCAACCGTATAGCCTTCGCCTGTGGCCTGTGTCAAATCAACTGTGATTTCACGCCCACCCCAGCCATCAACAAGGTCATGCGCCCGCACCGTGACCTGTGTCACGCCTTCGGGAATGACTAGCCCGCTTTGGCTGCGGGTAAATGGTTGTTCATTAACATGCGGGTGCAATAGTAACCGTGTGAATGGGTCATCAGGGTTGCGCTTCAGAACTGTGCCATCAGGCAACACCACATCCCAACCATCGGCGTAGTCTTCCCAACCTGTGTCTGGATGTTCAACCGTCACATGAAATGTCCATGTGCCGTTTGTCGCCTGTACTGCCCGCACAAATACGACATTTGCGTCTGCCTGCCGCATGTTCTCGCCTCCTAATTGTCCTAACCACATCGGGAAACTACAGGCCAGCGCCCCCATTACCAGCCCTAACCACCAGCGTGACATAGTTCCTCACCTCATCAACTTCAACTAACAAATAACAAAAATGGAACAGGCCGCGCGGGGCGGCCTGACTGGTATGCCATATTATGGCGATTACATGGCGTGTTTAGGTTTCGATTTCTACTTTGTTGCGGTAGAACGCCACATAATCTTTGATTTGGGATGCTGCTTTGCTTGGTTCAGGGTAGTACCAAGCCGCACCTCGTTCAACATCACCGTTCACTACAATGTCATAATAACTCGCCACGCCCTTCCAGGCACAGGTGGTGTGCATACTATTGGGCTGGAAGTATTCACGCTTAATTGCGTCTGGTGGGAAGTAGTGATTACCCTCAATTACAATGGTTTTATCGCTTTCAGCAATGACGACGCCTTTATAAATCACGCGGGGCATAACGCCTCCTTCAGTTACTACAAGTTGTCCATCCTCACCATTTTAGACCGCCATCATTGCGCAAATCTTACCCTGCTTTACTGGTCTGGCGTTGGACGTTGCCGAAAGGCTTCAGCAATACGCTCATAGAGTTTTTCCCGCCGTATGGGAGGAATGACGAGTTCGCGGCTATGCTCTTTGTATAGCAAAATAGCCTTCTGCGTAGAATCCAGCACAACATTACAGCGGTGACAAGTGGCCAGATGTTCGCGCGCTGCTTCGCTTAGCTCCTCATCCAGATTGTTATCAATGTATTCCGATAGATAGGCCAACAATTCTTCGCACGTGATACTCATAAGCGCGCGTACTCCTCAAAATATCCTGCTAATCGCTCGCGTAACGCCAGTCGCGCCCGATGTAGCCGCACTTTTACTGCAGCCTCGCTAATGCCGAGCGCTTCCGCCGTCTCCTTAGTAGAAAGTTCTTCGACATCACGGAGCATGAACACCGCGCGCAGTGCCGGTGAAAGTTCTTGTACGGCCTGCTCAATTTGCTCGCGCACTTCGGCGCTATGGAGCACTTCTTCCGGTAACTCTTGCCAATCGAAGAACACATTCGGTATGGGCGCGTCGTCATCCAAATTGTCCAAACTCATATTTGGACGGGTGCGCCGCAAACGCCCCATACATTCATTGTAGGCCACGCGATAGAGCCACGTGCCAATGTTCGAACGTCCCTCAAAGCGGTCGACATTCTCTATTAGTGCCAGAAATGTATTTTGCACCACGCCGTCCGCTTGTTGCTCATCATGCAATAAGCCAACAGCCAAGCGGTAAATACGGTCGGAGAAACGCTCAAAAACTTTTTCTAGCGCCTCCGGTTCGCGCCGTTTTAGGGCAGCTAAAAGTTCTTTATCACAGGGCATAGCATTCCCGTCACAATGGCATCATCATCTTCAGACTTGTCCTTTAGAGGCGTAACCATACTAAAACGTTACACCCAATCCAGTTTTTTCGCCGTTTGCCCCATGGCTGTGCTACTCTTAGGGGGTTAGTCTGGTCAGGGTATGGCTTTATGCTATAATCGCGTGGCCACAGGCCGCAAGAGGTCTTTAACTCGCTCAATGGATTTGGAATGTTGTGCTTATGACCAATCGTGAAATGCCCGCCACCGGTGGGGAAAATTTAACCCTAACAGTTGTTATTCCTTGCTATAACGAAGCTGCCACTATCGAGCCTGTCTTAGAACGGGTGATGAAGGTTGGCTTGGCCGATGAAATAATCATCGTTGATGATGGGTCTACCGATGGCACGCGGGATATTTTACGCGATATTGAGGAAAGAAACCTCCCCGGTGTGCGCGTTCTCTATCATGACCACAATCAAGGGAAGGGCGCTGCATTGCGCACTGGCTTTTCCGCCGCAACTGGGGATATTCTGCTAATTCAAGACGCCGATTTTGAATATGACCCGCGCGAATATCCCATCTTATTGCGCCCCATTCAAGAGGGCATTGCTACGGTGGTTTATGGCTCGCGCTTTTTGGGTGGCCCGCGCAAGGCGATGAACTTCTGGAATATGGTCGCCAATCGGGCACTAACCTTTGT
>DAOTWU010000291.1:0-4740 GCA_034435735.1 Anaerolineae bacterium
CGAACAGCTTTACGCAGAGCAACATCTTTATCAGTGTTGTTCTCTGCATCAGCATCATAATGCGACAAAGCGGAAACAGCGGTACGAAGAACAGCCATGCCATTTGAATCTTTTGGCAGTGACTTCATGAAGGCCAGAACATCTTCGGGCACAACAGCTTCTTTCGCAATTGTTGCGCGCAGTTCATCGAGTTCAGCTTTATTTGGCAGACGTTGATGCCATAGCAAATAAGCAACTTCTTCAAATAGCGCATTAGCGGCTAAATCTTCAATACGGTAACCGCTATAAATTAAAATACCTTCTTGGCCATTCACAAGGCTTGTATGAGTATCTGCAACAACAATACCTTCAAGCCCTGCGGCCTTAGTAGCTTCAGCCATTACTCCTGCTCCTTAAACTAAAGAAAAATCGTTAAAACAGCCCAAGAGGGCATTAATGACACAAGGTAGAGTTCGCTCTATATAAAGTTATAGCGGAAATCAATCAAGCATCAAAAGATAGATGTAACGTTAAAGTAACGACGATTGGCATGAAGTATACCGCGATAATTTCAATCAATGTAGATTTATTTAGCCTTTCTAACGATATTTTTTATTGTTACGATAAACAAAAATAGCCAAGTCGTCAATCTTGATTAAAAAATCAATATATCCAATTCGCCAGACTTATGAGCATAAAAAAACCCGACAATCGTCGGGCAGAGAGGTTAACGTTGTTTCCGTTCACGCGTAAGGTGGTCCATGAATTCGCGGCGTAATTCACGGTCTGTTTTGAAATTACCAAGCGCGGCGGTCGTTGTCATACCGCTATGGCATTTTTCTACGCCCCGCATTTTAGAGCACATATGCTCGCCATCCACAGCGACAATAACGCCTTGTGGCTGTAGCACTTCCCACAAGAAATGGGCAATCTGACGTGTCATGCGCTCTTGCACTTGCAAGCGGCGGGAGAACATGTCCACGATGCGTGGGATTTTTGACAGGCCAATAACGCGGTCATTCGGGATGTAAGCAACATGCGCATGGCCTAAAAACGGCAGCATATGATGCTCACAGAGCGATGAATATTCAATATCATGAACAATGACCATATCATCAAACTCAACGTGGAAAATCGCGCCATTAATGAGGGCAGCGGGGTCGGTGCGATAACCGCTGAGCAATTCATCATAAGCTTTCGCCACTCGATGCGGCGTTTTCTGTAGCCCCTCACGGGCAGGGTCTTCACCAACTGCATCTAAAATTTCTTCTACTGCGCTTTCAATACGAGAGCGGTCTACTTCTGGCAAATCAAGCTCAAATTCACGTAGAAATTCCGGCGAACGGAGTTTAGCGTCTAAATCACGTTGTAGGGCCAGTTCTTGCGTACTGGTAATGGCGTGCTTTTTATGCCCATTGAGATGCAAATAATGATGCCCGTTAGCACCAGGGGGGACATCGTCCGTAGGGTTAGATTGATACATTGTAACTGACCTCCAGGTAAGGACATTAGCGTGCGTCCGTTTCTATTGATTTGGCAAACGCACTACTGAGTAAGGATACACCGGGCAAAAGGTTGATATATACAGCGATTATGCCATAGCGTATATAAAAATTACACAAGATTTATACAAATTGGCGTCAAACTCATAATTATCGCCAATAAGCCTATGCTACTTTAATTGACGCACCAGTGCGGCACATCTTTCCTGATGTTTATACAATTTCTACAAAGCATACAAACAGTTTGGTAAAAAGGCTGTAATTTTATATACAAAAAAAGCCCGCTATTCACGGGCTAAAATGAGATAAACTGAATTTGTGGGTTAAGCGCGGCGAGACTTCAATAAGGTATAAACCATCAGCGCGAAGAACAGTAAGATAGCGACAGCATTGAATATGCCGCCCTGCTGCCGCGCCACAACATCCCCCGCCAAATCACCATAGGCACGATATGCTAGCGCCAGATGGAGCAACGCCAATGGGAGATAAAGCAAGGGGTTAAAGGAAATTTGTAGACCGGTTAGCGACGGTAAGATAATTGGTGCATGGCCAAATATCATGGAGAAAACAAACCCTAGCAATACACTGTGAAGGAGCAGTTCATATATTGGTCCAGCATATACCGCGCCGGAAAGGATGCCGACAACACCCCCAACCAGCAGCCAGATATAGCCGATAAGCAAACAGGTGGCGACATAACGCGGCAGACCTTGCTTCTGAACAGCTTTGCCCGCAATATCAAAGCGTAATAACCATAAAGCTACAGCAATCAGCGATATACCCACAGCGCGCACGCCAATATCTAGGTTGGCCAGTGTCAAGCCAACAGACAAGATATAGGCAATGGAAATTACCAACAAAGCGCGTTGGCTGGCAGAAGACAAACGCTGAATGCGAGATAATTCAAGGCGTTCACCTGTAATCGTGAGCACCAGAAAAGCAACCCACCAATGTGCAGTTTGATAAATGGGTTGGTCTAGTGTCCAGATAAAGTTACCTGCCAGCCATGAGAACGCCCCTAAAGCCATAATGCCAATATAAGGGGCTGGATGGCGACGCCACATGATGCCAAATAGGCTCATCAGGCCAATAGCAGCTAAAAGCAGTAAACCTTTACCTATGATACTGATGCCGCCCAGCAGCAAGATAACTGTGCCTAACGCACTCAAAAGCGGCACAAAATAAACAAAGCGATAGCGTGGCCCTAAAGCAGCCAAAGCCACTGCACGCTCCATGCAAATTAATGTACCCAGAAAGCCAGAAATCATAAGGGGGCCATGAGCAGCTCCCCGCTGGGCAGATAACGCATCAACAGAGACACCCAGGCGTGCTAACCCTGCCCCCAAACCGACTAGTAAAGCAAGAGCAACACTCAGCAGTATCACCAGCCGCAAAATTAAAGTTGGGCGCTGCATCACTCCTCCAGTAATATGAGCAACATCTTCAAAGGTGTTTCTGCATACACACTATGCGGCAATTGAGGCGGCATATAGAGCCATGCACCTTCAGTAAGGTTATGAACATCATCCCCTAAGGCAATCCGCGCCCGCCCTTGCAAAATCTGAATAATGGCGGCGTGGGATGAGGTATGCTCAGTGAGTTCCTGGCCAGTATCAAAAGCAAACAGGACCGCGCGAGCATGCCCCTCTTTGTGAAAGGTACGGCTAGCAATTGTTTCTGGTTGAACCTCTACCAATGAGGCTAAATCTTCATGAAGCACATAAGATGCCATGTCTAATTATCCCTCAGCGGCTTTGCGTGTAATTTGCACTTTCCAGACCTCTGGCCCTTCTTCAAGATATTGCCATTCAAACTGGTCTGTGCGTTCATGGAGAAATTGATAGTATAGCGGCGTTGGAGCGTGGTCGTTAACAAGGATAAAAGATTCACCCACACTCAAGCCATCAAAAGTCTGGAAAATTAGCGGATGGCGATCGCGAGGCGGAATAGAACGAATATCTAGTTCGGTCATGAGTTGAACCCCTTTTCAACAATTTAGTATACATTTATCCTACCCCACAACCTCTCAAAATAACTTCATCTAGCTGAAGTCACTCATAAAAGCGCAATTTGTTTTAAGCGGTGTTCATCAATGATATAGATTTTCTGGCGATCAAATCGAATTGCCCCTAGTGCTGCTAATTCTTTCAATGTGGTGCTAAGTGTTTGGGGCGTCGTGTTGAGATAAGCAGCAATAGCAGCCCGAGTTACCCCCTGCCCACTTATAAATATATCTTCAGATTGTCGTAGCAAGAAACGGGCGAGGCGCACACGCACAGAATACAAGGTTAAATCTTCTATTTGCGTAACCAGATAACGTACACGAGCCGCTAAACTGCGCACCACCGCAACAGCGCATTCAGGATAGTGATGCATAAAAGCCGTTAAACGCTCGACAGGGATAAGCCACAAACTGACATCAGTTAAAGCTGCAGCATGAGCCGGATTTGTGCCGCCATCAAAGGCAGCAATCACATTGAAAGCTTCGCCTTCTGTCAGAATATGCAATATCTGTTCATCGCCTTCTGCGCCGAGTTTATATACTTTTACAGAGCCGCTATGGATAAGGTAAAGTCCAACAGCAAGGTCGCCTTCAAGGAAAATTAATTCCCCCTGTTGGTAGTTTCGCTTGATGCTATATTGAATGAGTGATTGAAATGCATCTGTCGGTAAAGTGGCAAAGTATGGTAGTCGTTGAAGATAATCTATGATAGAACGTGAAGACATTGAACACCTTTACAAAAACAATTGATACAAGTGTAAAAGGTTTCTAAGCATATGGATATTATTGAAATTGATAATCTAAGGCTACGGTGTGTGATTGGCTTTAGCCCACATGAACGCAAAGACAAGCAGGACGTTGTGATTAGCTTACGCATTTATACAGATATGCGCGCTGCTGGTGAAAGTGATAACCCTGACGACGCTTTTAACTACCGTACAGTAACTAAAGCGATTATCCAACATGTTGAAGCTTCAGAATATTATCTGGTTGAAAAGCTAGCAACAGAAATCGCGCGTATTTGTGTAATAGACCATAACGCACCTCGCGTGCAGGTACGGGTACATAAGCCTGGTGCGTTGCGTTTTTCTGATAGCGTTGGTGTGGTCATAGAACGCACAAAAGAGGACTTTTCCTGAATGGCAATTGTTTATTTAACACTAGGGTCAAATATCAACCCAGAAGAGAACTTGCGGGCGGCATTAACCTTACTCAAAGAACATGCCGCACTATTGGCCTACTCTTCTGTTTATATCA
>DAOTWU010000292.1:0-2928 GCA_034435735.1 Anaerolineae bacterium
TATTGACTTTATTCTGCTCACACCATCGCCTGATAGCTTCCGCCACGCTACAACATGGCCATATGAAATAGCGTGGCTTCAAGCGGGGCTACGCCTCGTCAAGTGGCATGACCGCACCTATGGCGCGGTTTGGTCTCGTCATTTGTTATTTGATACGGGGCTGCAAGTAGAGATGAGTTTTGGCGCATTGTCATGGGCATCCGTTACGCCGCTCGACAGTGGCACGCGCCGCGTTATCGCTGATGGCTGCCGTATTCTCTATGACCCTGAACAATTGCTAGCTACACTGCTCCACGTCATCCACCCCAATAAATAGCCGTTAGTCGGCTGCAATTCCCCGACTGTCCAAATCTGTGTACAATAGCGCTATGGAAGAGAAAATCACTGGTACTATTGACCACATTACTTACTATGATGAAGTGAGCGGCTTCGGCGTTTTGCGTGTACAGCCGCATAAACCCAAAAACACCCTGTTCGCTGGCGAGGATACCATCACTGTTGTTGGCATCATGCCCGAACTCAGGTTGGGTGAGGAAGTTGAATTTCATGGCAAATGGGTAGAAGATCGCCGCTATGGCCGCCAATTTCGCGTTTCTACTGCTATACCCATCCGCCCAACTAGCGAGGCTGGCCTTGTGGCTTATATTGGGGGCGATTTGGTGCGGGGTATTGGGCCTGTCACCGCCAAGCGTATCGTTGATCATTTTGGCACAGCGCTCATCGACATCCTTGACCATGAGCCGCAACGCATTCATGAAGTGCCTGGCCTAAAATCCTCATTGGCTGATGCCCTTATTGCCGCATGGCAACAACAGGAAGAAGAGCGCAGCACCCTCATTTTTCTGCAAGGCCTAGGCATTAGCGGGCGTATTGCCCGCCGTATTTACAACACTTTGGGGCCAGATACCCGCGCCATTGTTGAAGCTAATCCCTATGAACTGGCAGATAGTGTTTATGGCATTGGCTTTAAGAAAGCCGACCAGATAGCGCGTAATATGGGGATTGCCCTCGATGCAGCGGAACGTGTCCGCGCCGGCATTCTCTATGTTTTGCACCAACTCGCTGGCGAGGGGCATACGTTTTCCCCGCTGGATACTTTGATTGACCAGACACTAGAAATGCTCGATATTGATGAGGTTGGGCATATTCAGGCGCAAATTGATTACCTCGCACAAGAGCGGCGTATCATCATTGAGCAGATTACGCTTGACAATGCGCTAGTGCAGGCTATTTACTTGCCGCTTTACCACCGAGCGGAGAGCGGCGCCGCCGAGCGTATTGAAACGCTATTAAGACAGGCCGAGCCATCCCCGATACAAGAAGAAGCCAATATCTTGGATTGGGATTCCTTTTTAACCCATCTAGCGAAACATAATGATGTAGAACTTTCCGAATTGCAGCAAAGCGCTGTGCGTGGGGCGCTATCTTCCCGCCTCTCTGTTCTCACGGGTGGCCCTGGTACTGGTAAAACCACCGCCATTCAAATGATTATCGCCGCGCTGGAAACTTTGGAGTTTTCCTATTATTTAGCATCGCCTACAGGGCGCGCGGCCAAACGTCTGGGCGAAGCGACTGGCCGCAAAGCGCAGACCATCCATCGCTTGCTAGGCTATAGCCCGCAAGAGGGCTTCCTCTATAACGAGAGTTACCCCTTAAAGACCAACATGGTCATTATTGATGAAGCCTCAATGATGGATGTTTTGCTCTTTTACCAACTTTTGCGCGCTTTGCCAGATGACGCGCATTTAATGCTGGTGGGCGATGTTGACCAGTTGCCCAGTGTTGGTGCTGGTTATGTGCTGCATGATGTCATTCATAGCGGGCGTGCCCATGTGACCCGCCTCAATCAAATTTTCCGCCAGCGAGAGAAAAGCCATATCGTCATCAATGCCCACCGTGTGAATCAGGGGCAAGTGCCCTATACCGATAATAACAGTGATGACTTCTTCTTCTTTGGTGCGGAAGAACCCCAACAAGCCGCCGATTTAATCGTGGATATTGTGGCCAACCGCTTACCTGCCAAGTTTGGCGTTGACCCAATTGACGATGTGCAGGTCATTGCGCCGATGTATCGCGGGGCGATTGGCGTAAATACGCTTAACGAGCGTTTGCAAAGCATCCTCAATAGCGATAGCCGCGCCGCCAGCATAAAAATAGGGCCGCGCACTTTTCGCGTTGGTGATAAGGTGATGCAGACGCGCAATGATTATGACCGTGAAATTTTCAATGGCGATATTGGGCGCATTTATGGCATCGATTATGAAGAGAAAATTCTCATCGTGAATATCGATGGCCGCTTGATTAACTATCGCATTCCCGAAGATACAGATGCCCTCATTCACGCCTATTGCATCAGCACCCACCGCTCTCAGGGGGCAGAGTATCCCGTCGTCGTGATGCCCGTCCTCTATCATCACTACATCATGCTCCAGCGCAATTTGCTTTATACCGCTATCACACGGGCGAAGCAGGTTGTGGTGTTGGTGGGACAGCGCAAGGCTATTCATTACGCGGTGCAGAATAACAAAGTAGCTGAGCGCTTTAGTGGCTTGCTCCACCGCCTGAAAAGCTAAATGCAGTGGTCATAGTGGCATTGCTCCGCCATGTTACACTAAATAACATCAAAATAGTGTTTTGGGAGCAAATCATGCCAAAAGCAGAAATTGGTTTAATGATTGAGGGGCAAGATGGCCTGAATTGGGAGCGTTGGCGGCGTTTGCTGCGTGCCGCAGAAGATTTTGGTTATCAATGCCTCTTCCGCAGTGACCACTTCACCAATGCCAGTGGCCCTGATAAAGACTCGCTTGAACTATGGACATCGCTCACCTTTGCTGCAACATTCACCCAACGGATTGAGTTTGGTTCGCTGGTGACGCCTATCACATTTCGTCATCCATCCATGACAGCGCGCTATGCCGCCGCTGTTGA
>DAOTWU010000293.1:0-6752 GCA_034435735.1 Anaerolineae bacterium
AAATCATGTAGAAATTTGTCGTGCCTTCGGGGTAGCCGCTGCCGCCATTGAGCACCCAAGGGACGATGAAGTATTGCAGGCTGCCGACGACGCCCAGCACGAGGTTATAGAAAATCACCGGCGTAATCATCGGAATAGTGATAGTACGTAGGCGGCGGAACCAGCCCGCGCCATCAATTTCGGCGGCTTCATAGAGTTCGGTGGGCACACCTTGTAAGCTGGCGAGGAAAATCAGCACGGTATTGCCGATGCCATAAAGCCCAATGAAGGTATAGGCGATATATATCAGTTGCGGGTCGTCTAGCCAGCGAATACCGTTAATGCCGGTGGCTGGCACGCCGAAAAGCTCGATGAAGCGGTTAATCCATCCAGTGTGCGGATTGAGGACGGATGACCAGATGAGGATGGCGGCGATGAGTGGCACCATGGTCGGCGCATAGAACAGTGTACGGAAAAAATTGCGCCCGATTAAATTTTTGGAGTTCAGTAAGATGGCCAGCATGAAGGAGCTGATGAGGCCAATGGGCAACGAGATAAAGGCGAATTTGAAGGTGACAATCAGGCTTTCGCCGACTTTGGGGTCTTCAAATAGCATCCGCTGCCAGTTGGCCAGCCCTACATAGGTGGCTTCATCTGGTGCAGAGAGGATGAAATCGTGAAACGAGAAGATGATAGAGGCGATCATAGGCGCAAGATAGAACAAGAGAAAGCCAATCAGCCATGGACTGATGAAGAAAAGCGCCCATTTCGCCTCTCGCCGCCGCGCGGGCGACATCTGAAAAATTGCTTTCCAGCCCCCTCTGGCTTTCCCGCGTGAAGTCGTCAGTTCTGATATGAAATCCATGACTGAATATCCTAACCACTATAGAAAGCCGATACCCCCCATATATAGAAGGTATCGGCTCTGTTTACAGATATGGACTATTCGGAAGCTGCGTCAAAGATAGCTTGCAGGTCTTCGCGCAGTTTGTCGAGTTCGGCATCTACGTCAACATCGGGGTTGTTGTCCACCAGTTGTTGGTAGTCGCCATAGCGGTCGCTAGCTTCGAGGAAGCTGGGCATGCCTTCTTCGTGGTTCGGGTTATCGGGGAAGGCGAGGCCGGCGGTGACAATATCCCAGTTCAGGGATTCCCAGTCTACGTTCGGATAGCTTTCGGCCAGGCCAGCGATGAAGCGATCGAAGAAGCCATCTTGCAGGCTGAGGCGCGCGGGCATACCGCCGTAAATGCGGGTGAGTTCGTCCGCTTTGTCGCCAACTAGCCAGGTGAGGACGGTGAAGGCTTCGTCTGGATGCTCGGTGGAGTTCATAATGCTGAAGGTATCAGCGTGCAGTTTGGCGGTGGTGACGCCATTGTGCGACACGACGGGAGCGAAGTCCCATTCAGCCTCTAGGTCGGCTGTACCCCAGCCCATGAACCACAGGTGAATGTTAATCATGGCGATGTTGCCGCTGGCGAACCAGTTGCCGCCGCTGGTGCCGTTGAGCAGGTCACTACCAGCGTAAACGCCGTTGGGGTAGAAGAAGTCTTCCCACATGCCTTGGTAGTACCAGTGTTCGGCCTCGCGCCAAGCTTCGGGGATGACGGCGTTACCATCTTCATCAACAAAGTTGCCAGAGCCAAACAGGGTGTCGCGGCCACGCATGTCGGTGAATTGGTTACCAAAGCCGAATTGCACGATGTTTTCGGGGTCAAATTCTTCCATAGTGGCGTCGTTGCCGTTGGCGTCTACGGTGAGCACCATCGCCAGGTCGCGCAGGGTTTCGGTGTTCCATTCGCGCTCGTTACCTTCCCAGTCGATGTAGGGTTCGCCATAAGCGGTGGGCGGGTAGGGGATGCCGCCTTCATCGAACAGTTCCTTATTGAAGAGGAAGAAGGAGGGGAACACGGCGAAGGGGATACCCAGCTGGCCTTCACCCTCGACTTTGTAGAAGTCTACCAGGGCGGGGTCAAAGTCGCTCATGTCGTAGTTGTTGGCTTCGATGAGGCCGGACAAGTCCATCCACACGCCGGGGAAGGAAGCACGACCGCGCACGCCCATAGGGCCGACGATGTCGGGGGCGTTGCCGGCGGCAATCTGGGTGCTGAGCACGTCATAGGCTTGCTCGTTGTCAACCACTTCAAGAATGAGCTCAATTTCATCTTGAGAGGCGTTGAATTCATCAACGAGGGCTTGTTGGGCGTCAATAACTTCGGCGTCAGTGCCGGCGCCAAGGCCGACGAACCAGCGGATTTGGACGCGCTCTTGCGCCATACCGATGCTGACGGTGAGCAGGAGGACGACGAGTCCTAGAACAATTAAACGGGTGCTTTTATGCATGATTGAATCTTCCTTTTACTACTATAGAAATTGATACGAACGATAATCTGAAACCGGTTTCAAAAGGGGCAAATAGAGAAAGGGTGAAAAAACAGCGGATACTAGAATGTTATCTGTTGAGCAGTGCTGCATTGCCATTGCCTCGATGTATTGAAAGCGGTTTCAATGGTTTGAAAAATGCTTATGTATGCTGTTCGGCGCACCTCCTTTTAGGCTAAATAATCGTATTTTTCACCGCGCCACAAGTAGCACGGATGACTAACTTGGTTGGTAAGATGATTTCGCGCGGGGTAGTTTCGGGATTGTCCGCAAGGTCTAACAACGTTGAGACGGCAAGGCGTCCCACTTCGTCGATGGGTTGGTGAATGGTGGTCAGTGGTGGGTCGGTTTGGACAGCAGTAGGGAGGTCGTCGAACCCCACAATAGCGACATCATCGGGAACTTGTAAACCCGCTTCACGGATAGCGCGCATAGCGCCAATCGCCATCGAATCGCTGGCGATGAAAATTGCATCGGGTAGTTCATCTAAGGCAAGCAACCGCTGCATGGCAATATAGGCGCTTTCGGCACTATAGTCACCATAGACAACGAGGTCTGGCTCAAAGGGACGGCCATGCGCTTCTAACGCTTGGCGGTAGCCCTGCAAGCGCTCCTCGCCTGATAGGTTTTTGTTCGAGGCGATAGTAGCAACTCGCTGGTAGCCCAGATTGATGAGGTGCTCGGTAGCGGTGCGCCCGCCGTCGACATTGTCGACATCGATGCGGCAGGGGATGCCGTCTATATGTGCCAGATTGCCAATCAACACAAAGGGCAATTGGCTTTGCACCAGCAGCTCAATGTGGCTGTAGTTTTTATCATCGGCGGTAATAATCAGCCCATCTAACAGGCCAGCGGAGATGATGTTGCGAATGGTGGTGAGGCCTTCACCCGGCGTATAGACGATGAACAGCGAGAGGGTGAGGTTATGATGGTGTGCCCCGCGGGAGACGCCTTCGGTGAGGGTAGGGTAGTAGGGGTCAGTGAACACTTTACGGGCGTCGCTGGGGACGAGTAGGCCGATGATGTTCGAGCGCTCTGAGGCTAACATGCGCGCGATGTTGTTCGGTTGGTAGCCCGTTTCAGCGATGACCTGTTGCACCTTTTCGCGCACAGCAGGGCTAATGTGCGGGTAGTTATTCAGTACCCGCGAGACAGTGGCTTTGGAAACGCCAGCCAGCTCTGCTATTTGTGCGATAGTCAACTTCTTCATGTCACGGTCACCATACTGAAACCGGTTTCAGAGAAAATAACGCACTTTGTAAATTTTGTCAAGCAATTCGTCCGGTGAATTGAAAAATTGACCGGAAATAGGGCAAATTCACCGGTGAATTTTGACATAATCTGTAGAGTATCTCCAGATTTCTCATTAAAAATAGATATGAATGCAGATTTTGTGATGAGAAAGGACTGTCCCTATGCGTAAATTATTGATGGGCGGCGTAAGCCTCGGCCATGGCGATGTATTGCGCTAGGGTGGGGGTGTCGCCTATTGTGAGCAGGGTAGGGCTTGCTTATCTTCCCTCTGATGGTATAGCAATAGCATCATAGAGAATGGCGAAATCATAGGTAGAGCAAGCGGATTGGAGGCTGAACTGTACGCCGTCGCTGAATGCTATGACTATGAATTGTGTTGTATCGTCCATAGATAGCCATCCTCTAATGTCGGTTGCACCGCTTGCGCGTTCGCGGGCAATACCTCTCCCAACACACGATATGCCATACCCTCTGCCAGTTGACGCGAGGAGACAATCTTGAGATTCTGCGGCGGCGCGCTATCCTGCAATATTACTTCCCCGACTTTACCCGTTGCGATTTGTGCTAATGTGCGTGGTTCGCCATAAAACAAAATTCTCCCTTGATTGAGGATTGCGACAGTACGACAGCTCTGGCTGATGTCTTCAATGATATGAGTTGAGAGCAGGACGATACATTTGGTTGCAATTTGCGCCAGTGTGTTACGAATTCTCAGACGCTCTTCAGGATCAAGACCGGTAGTTGGCTCATCGACAATGATAAATGCGGGTTGTCCTAGCAAAGCTTGTGCAATACCGACGCGACGTTTCATCCCCCCAGAAAAAGTACCAATCGGACGATTTTGATCATCCGTAAGGCGCACAATCTCCAACACGCGATCTACTTCTGCATCAACCGCATCGAGATGTTTGAGGCCGGCAATGAAACGCAGGAATTCGCGCGCTGATAATTTAGGATACATCCCGATATGTTGCGGCAAATACCCCAATTGCGCCTTAACTGCCTGCCGTCCCGCGATGGTACTCATATCCTGCCCTAGAACATGCACGCTTCCGCTACTTGCTTGCAGAATCCCTGCTAAAATGCGTATCAGCGTCGTTTTTCCCGCGCCATTCGGACCCAAAAGCCCAATCAACCCCTTATCGAATTGTAAGTTGATGCCTTTAAGAGCATGCTGCTTTTTGCCATAATATTTATGCAAATCTTGAATATCAATCATATTATTTCCTTGATGAGTCTATTACTGTGAGCGATTAAGTCGAATAACTTGTAGTGTGAACAGGAGCGCGATTTCGCCCATGCCCCCGACCAAGGTCAACAGACGAGCTAACAGGCTGGTGTCAGCGCTATCGCTAACCTGTATGATAGTTTGCAGCGCAAAATCAATCATCACAGGGCGTGCCGGATTAAAATGATAAAGCAATGCATTATCAGGGTTTGAGAACGCAACCAGCAAAATCGCCATGCTGATTACAACTGCCAGACTAAGGTAAAACGCATTGCGTCGCGATTTGAGATTGACCGTGAATAGCGCGACGAAAACTGTATTGATGCAAGCGACAGCGCTGACATTCACCAACCATGCTGAAAGAATCGGTTGGAAGTTGAATGGGCCGATAATTGCCCACCATGCGCCCCCCGCTATGACGAACAGAACCAGACTCACTAACAGCGCGGTCAGCAATAATGCCATACTTTTTCCTGTTAGATACACCACATTACTGACAGGCAACGCCCGTAACAATTCTTGCACTTCATGCTGGTGATCGCGGGCGAAGCTATCCGCCAGCACAAGCGGCAAAATGAAGCCAACGAAAATGTGCACAATCGGGAAAATCGTGAATAGCGTGAGCGTTGAAACTTGACGCAACTCCTCTGTGGTCAAATCGGTATTGATTGGCGTTGATGTCAGGCTCATATAACCGACCAAGATCACGCTCATCACAATCGTCGCGATCAACACAATGCGCTGTCGCCAATTCAAGATTAAATCAAATTGCATGAAAGTACGGATACTCGTAATCATAAAAATTCCTTTATTGAGGAGGCCAATCAAGTTGGTGCGCCGCTAGCTGCGTCCGGTCATGATATACTCTTCTCGCGTTAGTAGCGTAACAGACCACATCAGCAGGAAGAATGCCAGCGCCAACACTGTCAATCGATTAATTATCATCAAGGCTTGACCGGATGTGCCCAGCTCTGGCAAAAACAGATGTATGCTGTAGAGATAGGGTGCAGAGACAAAAATCAGCGTGCCATACTGCCAGAACGCGACCCAGATCAAAATAACCAGCCCAACGCCAAAGACAATCTGGCGCGTGACCAGAGTCACGAACAACCCCAGGCTCGCTAGTAAAAGCGTTCCTGGCAACCACATCAGCACGCCGTATACAAAATTGATCTCGGCGCCGTTGATGAGAGCAAGCACACTATGCGAGATGATACCTAAGAGTACATATAAAGATACCAGCAACACAAAACGCACAAAAATGAGTGTGCTAAGTGCGTAGGGCATAGTCAACAATAATTCCACCGTTGGGTCATCATCAGGCGAGAATAAAATTGCCGAATGAAACCCCGCCCCAATGCTAATTGCTCCCGTTAGTACCCATTCAGGGGGAAGGTTCGCCACGAATTCCCAATCAACTTCGATGATGCCCCCTGCGAGAATCAACCACATGATTGTTATAATCGCGATTGGAATTAATTTGTTCAATTGTTGCCAGTGCATTCGCCACAACAAGGGTTTTGAGAACGGCGTAATGGCGCCTCTCCATTGAGCATATGCCAAGGTGCCGCCGATACTTAGCACGCCCAAGAGAGCATAGGCAATGTTCTGTACACGCTCTGGTTCTGCCGCGAGTGCTTCACCCCAATCACTACCAAATCCCATCCAAATGACGAGCACAGCACTAACAAGCACAAAAAATGGTGCGTATCGAGTGAACATCAACATGTTGGTCCCTCAAGTGTGAGGATTGACGGCACGCTTTGCGGGTTAGCGGGGCGTAACCAATTTTGCTCTAATAGCTCAGGCGATTCTCCACAAGCTATGAGGGTGTTTATGATGCGTTGAGCTATATCGTTAATAATAAGACTTCCAGAGATGTCATTATCGTTGGGCAGGGCGTGGAACTTTG
>DAOTWU010000294.1:0-2869 GCA_034435735.1 Anaerolineae bacterium
TTTACTGGCCGGGCTGGGCAGCAGAAGTGGATGGCGAACCTGTGCCCATTACACCATCGCCTGTGCACGGGTTTATCAATTTCCCAGTAGACGCTGGAGAGCATACAGTCCGTGTCTATCTAGGCTCTACATTGCCGCGTGATATTGGCGCACTTATTAGCATTGGCGCCGCGCTGAAATTGATTATTGTGGCTTATTTGTTGCGGCGGCGGCATGCTGATATGCCATCTGCTATTGCACCATTGACCAAGCCACAATATGCAGGTGTGTTAGTCGGTGGGGTCATCGCCATCGTTAGCGCGGCAATCTTGTTACGCCCGGGTATCTCATGGTTAGAAACACCAATAGGAGAATCGCCAGCGCAGCATAAAGTGCGCTTCCAAGTGGGCGAGTTCGCTGAGATGATTGGCTACGATATAAATGGGCGCACCTTCCGCCCTGGTGATACAGTTGAACTCACTGTGTACTGGTATCCTACCCAAAGCTATGACATCAACTATCATAGTTTTGCCCATGTTTTTGACTGGGGGCCACCAGTTGCACAGCAGGACAAACTACACCCAGCAGAACGGGCAGTAAAAGAATGGTGGACACCGGACGGCTACATCTTTGACCATTACAGCATCACCCTGCCGCCAGACCTGCCGCCAGGGGAATATGGCCTGCGGGTTGGGTTGTATACCTGTGAAACACGACCGCCGGGGGATTGCGGAAATGGTGACCGCCCCGTTATCATCACTGAAGATGGCGAACGTATTGAAGATGATGTGATACCATTGGGAACTATCACAGTACGGTGACGAGGGATGAGGATGTTGAAATATCGCGGCTGGTTGGTTTTCATCACAATGCTACTTTTGGCGGCCTGTAGCGCGGAGCAAACACCAACGCCAGACCCGCTAAACGTGCCGCAAATCAAGCAACTGGCGACGGTGTATATTTCGCCAACACCCAACGCCGAGCAAATGCAGGCGACGCGCTTCGCCATGCAACCAACACCAACCACCGCACCGCCGACGCCCATCCCCTCGCCAACGCCATACATTGGTGTATTCATTGGTGAAGTTGCGCCCCCAGATTTCAGCGCCTTTTTAACGCCAGACGCCGCATTAGCATTACAAGCAACGGCCAACGCCATTCAGTGTGATGTGGCAATTGGCGAGCCATATCTACTGACATGGGCGGGCAATCTAGATATTAGCCGCCGCCTGGGCTGCCCCATTCAGGAAGCCTTTGGGTTTGTTGGGCGGGTACAAATTTTTGAGCGCGGTGTGATGTACCAGCGTGAAGAAACTGGCGAGATTTGGGCAATTACATCTGGCGCAGGTGTTGGGCGTTACTGGTATGTAGAGACTGCGCCCCCTATCGCCACCACAGACATCAGCGCACCAGAGGGGTTGCGTGTGCCAACGGGTGATTTTGGCGGCATGTGGCGCGGCGTAGAGGGCATAGAGGAAGCATTAGGCTTTGCCATAACACCGCCGCAACGCATTGACTTAGGATTGCAGCGGTTTGAAGGTGGTAGTTTCTTCTTTGACCAGACCAGCGGGCAAATTTTTGCCCTCACTGTCGATGGCGATGTATATGGCCCGTACTAGGGCTTTTTCTCGCCAGGGCGTGGGTGAGAGCGCCATGTTTTGGGCGAAGTTGTCGAGGTGCTATGTTGGCGCAATGCCCATGCTTCCATTAGGCCATAGCCAACAACCACCGCCAGCCCAAAGGCCTGCATGAGCAAAAAGGGCATAATGCCGGGGTTCAAGCGTAAGGCAAGCCCCGCGCCCCATAGCGTATAAACCAGCATAGCGCACTCTAACACCAGCGTTTTATCTGGGCGTAGCGCATAGCGGCTCTGTTGCCACGATTGGCGGTTGAACTTTGGCGTGCGCTTAAATTCCTCATCCTTGCCCAACAAAGCCCCCAGCACTGCCAACCCATTATTGACCACCAAACCGCTACCAGCGGCTAGTAGCACAGGCAACACCAATAAACGGCGCGCCCACCCCTTATAAAGGCGGTATTGGCTGATGGCATACATCAATGGTGCCCCCAGACCAACCACCCCCAACGGGGCTAATGGTAATTTGTCGAGCTGCCCAGTGACCAGCATGGCGGGCGTCAACAGTACTAACAGCCATAGCAACAAGTGAGGGATATACTGGAACAGGTGCAGAGTACCCATGCATTTTTGCAATAGGCCTAGTTGGGAATTGCGCCATAGTGGCAGGAAGAGTTTGAGTAAATTTTGGGTTGTGCCTTTCGCCCAGCGCGCTTGTTGGCGTTTGAATGCCAACACCTGTGGCGGAATTTCTGCTGGAACGGCTAACTCTGGTATGTAGAAGAAGCGCCAACCACGCATTTGCGCGCGATAGCTGAGGTCTAAATCTTCGGTGAGGGTGTCGCCCTGCCAACCGCCCGCATCTTCAATACAGGCGCGCCGCCAAATCCCCCCCGTACCGTTAAAGCTCACCAATAACCCGCCCCGTTGGCGGGCTGTCTGCTCAATGACAAAATGGCCGTCTATACTCATCGCCTGTGTGCGCGTGATGAGGTTCTGCTCTGCATTGAGATGTGACCAGCGCGCCTGAAGAATACCTAAGCGCTCATCAGCGACGAAATAGGGGACAGTACGCCGTAAAAAATCCACTGGCGGGATGAAATCCGCATCAAAAACAGCGATAAAGGGCGCATCAACTAGCGTTTGGCCATAAGCCAGTGCGCCGGCCTTATAATCACGGCGGTTGGGGCGGCGAATATGGTGAATATCAATACCCTGCGTGCGGTAATGCCAGACCAGCCGCGAAACCAGTTGCTGGGTGTCATCGGTGCTATCATCCAGCACCTGTATGGTGAGGCGGTCTTGCGGGTAATC
>DAOTWU010000295.1:0-6607 GCA_034435735.1 Anaerolineae bacterium
ACTTATACTGTAGATAAGATTCGATTGCTGCGGCAATATCTAAATTGGGCGGTGGCTCATACTCCACTTTTTTGCGTTTGATGAAAAGCCCCGTTTCTTTTTCCCGCATGGGTTGGTCATCGAGTTTGAAGCTGGGTAAATCGCCCGGCAAAGTGCCATCGGGGAGCGGTGGCGGCGTCTCTGTGGCGATTGATGAGGGTGTTTCTTCTTCGTCACCGACCAACTCTCGCAAATCAGGTTCAGGCATCGGCGTCTCAGGCTCTTCTTCCTCAACTAATGTGCGCAAATCTTCAAGGTTTGGCTTGGGCGCCGCTGGTGGCGCGCTTACCTTGCGGGGCTTGGCTGGTGTGGCTTTAGGCGCTGGTTGGCTATCATCACTTTGCACAACGGTAGATAGCTCTTTCATGATTTGCACAAACTGTTTTTTGGCGTCGGGCGTGTGTTTTAAGGTGCGATATGCCACATCGCCAATTTGCACAATCAAACGCCCATCACGTTTATCACGCAACACAGTTACCAGCTCTTCAGCTTCGGTTATGTCGCCATTATCTAGTTGAACTTGATATGAGCCGCTTGCTGGCTTTTGCGTCGGTGCTGGCGGTGGTGGTGTTTCGACTAGTAAATCAAGGTCTGGCAATTGCCCGGTATCGACCTTTTTCGCTGCAGTAATAGCTGGTGTTGGCGATGGCTGGGTAACGTGCGAGGCTGCTTGCTCTTGGGCTTTTTTTCGTTCTCGTCTAGGACGCCAGTAAAAGATGTAAAACACTGTTCCTAAAAATAGCGTCCCCATAATGCACAGATTGAGAATGAGCGGTGCAGGGATTTGCGCCAAAAATTCGCCGAAACCTGAAGACATGTGATTACCTTTCTTCTGGTGCTTTCTGGCAATTCGGGCAATAGTGGGTGCCACGTTGCCCAACACGGATTTTCACGATAATCGTGCCACAGTGACGGCACGGTTCACCTTCACGACCATACACATAGAAATGTTTTTGAGATTCACCCGTAGTGCCATCGGGTTTACGATACCAGTTGATGCTTGCGCCTTCATGTTGAATGCCGTCATGTAACGCCGCCCTAATTGTGGTATAAAGGCGCGTGATTTCATCATCATTCAGTGTGCTTGCCCGCCGCAATGGGTGTATGCCTGCTCGATGCAGGGCTTCATCAGCATAGATATTGCCCACACCTGCGATGAAACTCTGGTCTAAGAGCAATGGCTTGATATGACGATGCCGCCCTGATAGGCGCACTTTGAATATCGCTATTGTAAAATCATCTTCCAGTGGCTCTGGTCCTAGTTTTTCTAAAATAGGGCTTAAATTATTGAGCAACCACACCTTGCCGAATTTGCGGGAATCAGAAAAGCGCAATTGGGTTTGGTTATCTAGTTGCCAGCCGCAACGCACCCATCGGTCAGCTTCGTTTATGGCATCATTTTCTGCAACGTAAAGCCGCCCTGTCATTTTTAGATGCACAACCAAAAAATCATCAGAGAGTTCGCAAATAATGTATTTTGCACGTCGCCAAACGGCTTTAATCCGCTGCTCTCTAATTCTATCGACAAACTGAGCAGCTGGCGGGTTGGCGATTGTGCCTTCCCATGTATACCACGCATCAACGATTGTGCGTCCGATAAGCGGCTCTCTTAAACCGCGAACAACAGTTTCTACTTCTGGTAATTCTGGCATGTCTTTAGTGTAGCGCAACTCACTAGATTTGGGGTGTTTGAAGCCTTTAACAAATGCAAGTTTTTGTTATTGTCACCGATTTTACCCCTGCCCGTGTTATCATAGGTGGGGTGACGCAAGTGAGAACGTATTTCAGGAGTTCATCATGGAGCAGTGGGAATATCTATCTGTTTTTATCCAGGCTGATACAAAAGACAAATCCATTCGCGAGTATCTCAAACAACAATGGCCTGATGAGAAGCCAAAACGCTATTCTCCTAAAGCCTTAATGCCAGAGTTAAACAAACTTGGCGCAGAAGGCTGGGAACTCATGCATATCGAACCTGTTATTCAAGGGGGCAAAGACGATATTCTGCAAGGCGGCAATGGCCGCTGGACGCACGTATATTTTTGTGTTTTCAAACGGCGCAAGACTATACCAGCCGTGATGCCCGTTGATGCTTCTGGGCGTCCTATGCACGGGCGTGGAGGCGGTGATTAATGGCACAGAAAGTTGTTTTAATTACCGGTGCTTCTAGTGGCATTGGTTATGCTACTGCGCTTGCTTTTGCCCAGAAGAATCACCATGTGATTGGCACTGCCCGCCGTGAAGAGCGCTTAGCAGAGTTGCAACAACAAATAGCAGACCTACCCCAGCCGCATGGGGAGTTTTTGCCGCTAGCTGCTGATGTCACTGATGCACAGGCGATGCAAACAGTTGTGCAGAAAACTGTCGAGCAATTTGGCCGTTTAGATGTGTTAGTGGCTAATGCTGGCATTGGCCAGCGCGGCCCCTTAGTGGATAGTGATTGGGCGGATATAGAGAAAGTGCTCCGCACCAATATCGATGGTGTGTTGCATAGTATCCGCGCGGCTGTGCCCGCGATGCGCCAGCAGGGTGGGGGACATATTGTCACAATCTCTTCGGTGACCTATAACATTATCGCACCTTATATGGCCACTTACGCCGCCACGAAGGCTTTTGTAAGTAGTATTGCTGCATCCCTCCGAGAAGAGCTAGATAATGACAATATTTGGGTTACGGATTTTCTGGTGGGGCGCACAAAAACCGAATTTAACGAACGTCGCCTCGGTGGTGGTCGTATTCGCAAGAGCAGCCTGCCACAAATGACTGCCGAACAGGTTGCAGAGGCGATTGTTCGCGCAACAGACCAACGCCGAAAGCGGGTTGTTCTTCGTTGGATTGACCGCTTGATTGTATTAGGTGGTGTGTTTGCACCATGGCTGATTGGACGACAGGTTAAAAAGCAATACCAATAATCAAGGGTGGGGAGAATGAGCGAAATTATCACTTTGCAAAACGCACACTGGCAAGTTGGTATTTTACCGCAAACGGGCGCATCAATCGCCTTTGGTCGGGTGCGTTACGGGGGTACATGGGTAGATGTAATGCGCCCAACGCCTGAAGCCAATTTGTCTAATGCGTCGTTATGTGCGAGCTATATTTTAGCGCCATGGTCAAATCGCATTAGAGATGCGCGTTTCGTCTATCAGGAGCAAACATATACCCTAAAATCCAATTTCGCCGATGGTACGGCCATTCATGGTGTGGCAAAAGATTATACGTGGGATATTATCGAGGCGAGTGAAACCCGCATTCGCTTGCAATTCTCAACTGTAGATGTGGACGGTGTTAATTTCCCATTTCCTTTTTCAGTGGAAGCTCGCTACGAATTGAGCGGCGCGGAGCTTATTTGGTATTTGCGTGTCACTAATGAGGGTGATAGTCCCATGCCAGCTGGCTTTGGCCACCATCCATATTTTTTGCGAGCGCCTGGGGGGGGACAAAATGCCGCACAACTAGAAGTACCTTGCGATGGGCAGTTTGTGCTGGTCAACCAATTGCCAGATGGCGCTCCTGTATCTATTACGCCAGAACTTGATTTCAGGATGATGCGCGGATTGCCGTCCGATCGCCTCATCGATGATTTGCTAACATGGCGACAAGGTGAAAAACCGGCAAAAATTCTTTATCCTGCTTGGGACTTACAATTAGCCATGTACGCAGACCCAATCTTTAACCATTTCGTCCTTTATTCGCCACCAGAGCGGCCATATTTTGCTTTAGAACCCGTGACAAACGCTAACGATGGCTTTAATCTATATGCGCAAGGTGTCGAGGGAACTGGTGTTTTTGAATTAGCCCCACAAGAATCCCGTGAAGGCACTGTTCGTTTGATAGTCCAACAAGCGGAGTGATGATGGCTACTAAGCTCAATACAATGCGTGTTCTGGAGCAGCACAACATACCCTATGAAGCTATATCTTATCCGAATACTATCCGCGATGCTGAAGAAGTGGCAGAGGTTATCGGCCTGCCACCGTATATGGTGTATAAAACGCTGGTTGTTTTACCAGTAGGAGAAAATAAACCGTTACTCGCTATGTTGCCAGCAGACCGCCGTTTAGACCTTAAAACATTGGCGAAGGTTGCTGGTCATAAAAAAGTGCAGATGGCGCCCCATAGAGATGCAGAGCGTCTAACAGGGCTTCAAGTTGGGGGTATCAGCCCTCTAGCTTTGCTGGCTAAACATTGGCCTGTGTATTTGGATTGTCTAGCTACAGATCTAGAGCATATTTGCATCAGTGCAGGGCAACGGGGAACGCAGTTGCGCGTGCCTGTAATGCCTTTAGCGCAGCTCCTTCATGCCAAGATCATCGGTATCAGTAGCGAAATAACGGATTAAAAACAAGGGCACCGTGATTGTCGCGGTGCCCGTTTTCTTTAACGTGAGAGAGTGTGTGCCATACGGAAGTAGTCTTCACCGATGTCACGGTGCTTAGTAACCACTTCTTCCAGCGGCACAGGGCCTGTTTGTCGCCCGTGCAAGCCTATCATCACGCCGGATTGCCCTTCAATCAACGCTTCTACCGCGCGCATACCCAAACGGGTGGCTAATAAGCGGTCGAAAGCAGTTGGGCTGCCGCCGCGTTGGGTATGTCCCAAAATGGTTAGGCGGATTTCAAAGCCTGTGTGTTGTTCATTGAGATAATTGGCCAGGTCAGTGGCTTTGTATGGTGCGCCTTCCGCAATAACAGCGATGGCGTGGCTCTTCCCGCGAACATAAGCATCTGCTAGTGAAGCCGCAACTTCTTCCATGGAGGGCGCTTTTTCTGGCGTGATGACAACTTCTGCACCGCCCAAAATCGCCCCCATTAAAGCCAGATAACCACAATCCCGCCCCATAACTTCGATGATAAAAGCGCGATTATGCGAGGTCGCTGTATCGCGTAAACGGTCTAATGCATCAAGAATGTTATTCAGTGCTGTATCAACGCCGATGCTCATATCTGTGCCGTAGATGTCATTATCAATGCTGGCTGGCACACCTATCACAGGGACGCCTAAACGATGAAGCGCCATTGCACCGCGCATACTTCCATCGCCGCCAATCACGACAACGCCTTCAATACCGCGCTCATTTAACCGTCGCACGCCTTTGCGCTGTCCCATCTCTGTTTTGAATTCTTCGTTACGGGCGGTTTGTAAAATTGTGCCGCCACGTTGCAAAATACCGCTGACTTCGCGGCTGGTGAGCAGGTGCATATCCCCAGCTAACAAACCAGCGTAGGCTTGTCTAATCCCGTATACTTCTATATTGCGCTCTATGCCTGTCCGTGTTACCGCGCGGATGGCTGCATTCATACCTGGCGCATCACCACCACTTGTCATTACAGCGACTCGCTTCATCGCTTGCGCTCTCCTATCCCGTGCTGGCAAAGTCATCAATGTAAGACGGTTGATTTAATCGTTTAATTGTGCCCTGTAAAATAAAACCGTCGCTCCCTATTTTAGTTGCTAATTGGCTTGCTTACAAAGAGTGGTTTACTGTCAAATGGCATCATAATTGCGACAACCGTCATTTTTCCTCTGGAATTTCCTCAACATAAACCACACTGCCGTTCTTTACCTGTTCAAGTTCTTTCATTAAGGCTTCGCTATAACAGGTTGTATCTTCTGGAAAATCTAGGCAATGTTGGTCGCCATTTTCAGCCTCGATGATAAAACTGAAGGTGTCTCGTCCTGGATGCGAGATCAACACCCCATGAATTCTTCGCAATCGCCGCACATCCCGTTCCCTGTCATCTGTGCGATGAAAATGAATGGTGATATGGTATCGTGGTCCATTTACTTCAGCATTATCTGGTGGTAACTCTAGTACAGCGGTATCTGGTTGTTGTGCCCAATCTGGCTCAGTATCTATAGCAGCAGGTTCGCTAGCGGGCGCAGGATGATGGCCATTGCCGTTCATCTGGTTGGCCTGTTGTATATGGGGGGCAGCGTCTTCTGGTGGTCGCCAATTATCAGCATCATCTTCCCACACGGGTGGCGGATTATTATCTTCTTGATAGAAATTGTCTTCCTCATCATCCGCGATGATTATGCTGAAATCTTGACTTATACTGTTAACAATGATTTGTAGCGATTCATTGCGTAAATCGGTTTGCCCCGTGATGAGGACTATCTCGCCCTCTTCCAATCGCCAGTTATTCTCTTCAAATTGCTGCTCTATGGCGTGCCAAGTTCGCGGAAAGGCCACACAGGAGATATACTCCGCTGTTTCGTGCCAATCTTCCAGCGTGATAATCGCCATCATATCGCCTTGTTTCGTCGTGATTTTTCGCAGCTCTAGTATTTCGCCAGCAATTCGCACATTTTGGCCAACTGGTGGTATATCCGCATTTTTCAGGTTGCTGATGTTGGCGGTTTTTAGCTCTCGCAGCATATCACGGTACGGGTCAACTGGGCGGCCTGTTAGATAAAGCCCAACCAACTCTTTTTCCCAGCGCAACATTTCACGCTTACTGACCTCTTCGACATCTGGCAGATTGCCCAGAATATCGTTGACAACTTGTTGCTCGCTCCCGCCGAACATCGTCATTTGACCAACTGCTTGGTCTTTATGGTAAGTCTG
>DAOTWU010000296.1:0-4671 GCA_034435735.1 Anaerolineae bacterium
CTTGGCTACTATCGCCGTTGTCTTGGTTTGTGCGTGCACTAAGGCGTATCGCACTGCGTTGCGCGCCCAGCGTCTCGCTGAGTTCTTCAAGAGTGATGTGCAGCAAGTCATCTACTGTGCCCGCTGTTTGATAGCGCCCGACAATCTCGTTAATTTGTTGCTGTGCCGCACCTGTTTCTTGAATTTCTTCGAATAGGCGGGCGTTATCAATACTCACCGCCAAACGTTCGGCAATAGCTTGAATCATTTCTACTGATTCGGACTCGTCCTGTGTTGGATCAACCTCTACTTCAATAGACCCTAACACCTCGCCACGCAGCATAATTGGCACCGCGACGATTTGCTTCCCTTGCCGTTCCGTGGTGACTGGGCGCCGCCGTTTAACCGCGTCTAACATCTCTTTGGTCCAGTTAGATTCTTTACGTATCTCAACATCTTCTAAAGTAATGCCAGAGGTTTCTTCTCGGCTACGAAGGAACTCAGTCCATGCGGCGCCAGTGAGCTGGCGATTCAAGCGTTGAATTTCGCGTAGGTTCACTTCGGCTTCTAGGAATAGGCGTTTATTTTCGTTCAGGTTGCGCTGTTGTGCTTCGAATAATCGCGCATTTCGGATAGCCGTTGCCAACAAGTTCGCCACCACTTGCAGCGCCTGTACATCAATATCGGTGAAGGCATTAGTGCGGGCACTCTGCACATCTAGCGCCCCGATGATGGTATCACCGTCCATAATCGGCAGTGCTAACTCGGAGCGTGTATTGGGCAGCAACTCGTTACGATAGTGTATACCAGCGACATCCGTATCATGGGCGATAACTGGCTCACCAATCTGGGTGACGCGCCCGATAACGCTTTGCGAACCAATCAGCAATTTATGCTCGCGTGCCAATAGGCGCGCCCCTGCTTCGCCAGTGCTGGCGACAAGTTTGGCATAGTCGCGCGCCTCATCAATTAAGAATACTTGCACATGATAAAAGGCAAAGCGGTCTCGGATGGTGTCAACCGCTTGGTTCAGCAGCTTATCTAACAAGAGTTCGCGGGCGATAATCTGGCCAACAGCCGCACTCGCTTCCAGTAGTGTATTGGAGCGATTGGCACGGAAGACCAATTGCTGGACTTGGTTGCGGAAGCGGTAGAGCAAAAAGCCCAGTAATAGCGTCACTAGAATAAAGGTCACGGAGTCATTGATGTTATCCGCAACTGGGCCACCGCGCCCGCGTTCTGGGCCAAATAGCAGCGCCCAAAAGCGCAACAATACAATCCCTGTGGTTGCGATATAAGCCCAGCGGGAGAGGAACAGCGCCCCCAAAAATGCCACCGCGACAAAGACAATGAGCAGCGTCATATCAAAGTACAAGAAGCTGCTCAGCGCTAGGAAGAAGACAAGTGCGGTGATGACGAACCCAACAAATTTCCCCTGCCGCACATACCAAATCGCTACAATAGTGAATATGAGCAACAGTGTGTTGAGAATTTGTTGCGTCTGAATGTTGTTGCCAATGATGTCGGTAAATAGCGTTAGCCCTAGCACAAAGGCGGCAAAAGCCAGCGCGACTAAGGTATATCGCTGGCGGGTATTCTCAAATAGGTTCAGTTCACTTAGTGATTGTCGTGCTGGTCGTTGGGTCATGCTTCGGCCCCTTCACCCTTACCATTTTGGGATGATGCGCCGTTCATAAGTTGTGTTGTTGTTAAACGGATTGCTACCCGCCCAACTTTCAAGACATCGCGCAAACTGCGCGCGGCTTCTGCTAGTGTGGTTTCTACATCGGTACGGGTTTGCAATCGGGCGCTAATTTCGTTCACTAGCGCTTCACGTTGGGCGATGCGCTGGCTCTCTTCTAACAGGCGTGTGTTTTCTGCTGCTAAGCCAAAGCGCTCGCTTACTTCGCGCACTAGTGCATAATCTTCTGGCGTTAATTCCTGATTTTCTTCTAACTCGAATTCCATCGCCCCGATAACGTAGCCACGCACGCTCAATGGCACAGCAATAATGCGCTTGCCATCTTCAGTGCGTTCGATAATTTGGCGCTGGTGTGCCGCATCAAAGAGCGTTGGTGTCCATTCAGTGTCTGTGTTCTGTTCCTGTGTTTCGAAGTTGTATTCGATGCCGAAATCTTCATGCCGCTTCACTAGATATTCCGCCCAAGCGCGACCCGTTAGGCGCTCGTTGAACTTTTGCAGCTCTTGCAGCGCTTGTTGCGCTTGTTGGGCGAGGCGTTGGTTCTCCCGCACACGTTCTTGCGCCCGCTCAAATTGGCGCACATTATCAATCGCCAACGCAAGGCTATCAGCTAATGATTGGAATGTGCGAATATCGGCTTCATCGAGGGCTAATGGCAATTTACTCTGCAGGTCTAATGCGCCAATCACCAAATCGCCAACGCGCATGGGGAAGGCCGCTTCAATCTGTGTTTCTGGCAATAGCTCATTACGACGGTGCACACTATCGCGCGCCCCAGCGCGGGCGATGACGGGTCGCCCCTCTAGCGTCACTTGACCGATGACGCTTAGACTACCAACACCAAGCGCATGTTGGCGTTCTAATAGCAAACGCCCAACTTCACCCGTACTGGCCACCAACTGAGCGGAGAGACCGTCTTCTGTAACGAGGAAAATCTGCACATGATAAAGCTCTGGGTAGGCGATGCGGATTTCGTCGATGATGTCTTCTAGCGCTTCATTGAGCCGCCCGCGCAACAACGTGCGTTGGGTGATACGGGTGGTCAATTCTGCCAGTTTTAGCCGTTCCTGCGCCGCTTGTGTTGCTCCTTCTTGGCGCGCTGTGGCCAATGAGCGGATGATGAAATGGCCTAAGGCTAAGGCCAATAGCGTCTGGAATATCAACTCGGCAGCATGGGCAACACGTAACTGCTCTGGGAAGAATTCAACGACATTCGGGCGGTTGGCGATGGCCAGTATTTCTAGCATTGTTGCGATAACCGCCGCAATGAGCACGCCTCGTGTACTACCCGTCAGGAGGCCTACAGTGAAGATGAAGAGCGCCGTCACGCCAGCGGTGATCGGGAACTGCCCACCATTGGGGATGATGGTCGCCGCGCTGACTGCTATCATCAGCGTAATCACGCTATAGATGCCAAGTTGTAACCGCCCACGGCGAACAAGCAAGTACGTCACAAGGCCGATGATGTCTGTCGCGATAAAGACGATATAGTCAGGTCTTTGTCCCGTGACGCTAGCGCCCCGATTTTGTGCACTGATAAGCGCGACAGTCGTTAGGGTATTGAAAAGTAAGGTCACCAACAACAAACCATAAACAAGTAAAGCGCGCTCACGGTTTGTCGCTGTCCGGTAGACTTTTGTTGAAAAGATTATTCTGAGCCACTTTTGCATGGTTTAGCTCCTGCCGCTCTAAGTGGCGTGATCGCCATTGCTGCTGGGGCGTTTGCCATCGCTCGCTTCAATGGCTTGTGCGCCCAGTCGGATTCTGCCGCGTTTTGCGTGTAAAGCTCGCCCCAGCTCGCCCATGGTCACCTGCAAAATGCTGTTCAGGTCTACCTGTTGCTGGATGAGTGCCGAGATTTCGTTAGCTAGGGTTTTACTCAGTGCGGTGCGCTCACTCTTCGCATAGGCTTCTGCGTTCTCGATGGCGACGCCAATCTGGTTGACGAACTGGCGGAAAACCGCGAGGTCAGTTTGCTGGTATATATAGCTTTGGTAAGCGCCCAATGAGACGAGGCCTATTGTTTTATTCCCCACCTTTAACGGCGCAATCATCAAGGCTTGAATGTTGGTATCAACCCGAAAATCGAGTTGCTCATCGCGGGTATCTTCAATATAAACCGTTACGCCTTTGTTCCACACGTCTCCTAGAATGCCATCTAGTGTATAGACTTCACCGCTAACCATGTCGACGGATTGTTTGCCCTCGGCCAATAGCGCAATAGTGCGTAAGTGGTCGCGGTCTTCGTCGTAGAGATAAATAGCCGCATGGTCGGCATCTACCATGTCACCTAAGGTTTTGAGTGCTTGCAGATAAATCTCGCGGGCGGGCGATGTGGCTTCAATGGATTGGTTGAAGCGGGCGATAATCTCCAACTGCTGGGCATAGCGTTGGGTGCTACTGAATAGGTTGATGTTTTGCAGACCAATCGCCACTTGTGAAGTGATCGTCTCAGCAACTTCTGCCATACGTGGTGTAAAGGGGAAATTGGGGCGGTAAATATCCAGACCAACAGAACCCAGCAATGAGCCGTCTATATCCTGAAGTGGCACAAACATGACTGACTTAACACCTGTCGCCTGTAGCGCCTCACGGCTGCCTTCTGGTAGACCTTCGGCATTGTCAACATCGTTGATGACAATGGATTCTTTGTTCCGCAGTCTATCCCATAACGCGCCTTCAGCAGAGAGGGTGAAGCCTGTTGCCCCTTTATCTGGGTATTCACCCGCGACAGTACCTGTTTTGCGATCAGGGTTGATGAGTACAATACCAGCATGGTCAATTTGGAGCACATCCACCAGCGCTTTGGTAACTTGTTTAACCAATTCTCTTGTGTCTCGCACCTGATTGAGAGTGTTGCTCACTTCATTAATGGCATTGAGCACGCGCACCTGCTCTTCCAACCGTTGGGCATCTTGTTGCGTGCGCTCTAGCAGGCGCAAGTTTTGCAGGCTGATGGCCAACTGCGCGGTGATGGTGCGCGCTGTTTC